>NZ_JAAHGB010000163.1:0-2315 GCF_010672695.1 Okeania sp. SIO1H4 | reverse complement strand
ACCCCAGAAATGCGAATAGCAGGGATTAGTGCAGAAGATACAAAGCGTCACCCTCGTTACTACTTGCCTGTGAGAACTAGCGTATTATGTCAATAAATTGCGCAAATTGTTAACTAAGTCGAAACTCTCCTACTGTTCCCTATTTATTTTCATTTGTTTACTTAAAAATTTAATTTTTTGCCATTTTCTGAAATGTTAATGCTAAAACCACTGTCTGATTTGCTCTTGTGAGCTATCTATATCAGGCCAAAGAGTTAGTTAGGATATAGACCGATCATGAACCTTAGACAGAGAAATGTTTTTCCCACTGTTGCCTTTTCCTTAGTATAGCACCTATTTTAGTGATTATATTAGCCATTGGAATTTTCTTGTTCCGGCTTAATATCAATTGTGATCTATATCATTAGTTAGTCAACAGAAGTATCACTAACTAAGCTTCATGTTATCACTAAGTTATACTTATGGGAATCACTTACTACCTACATCACAATATTAGATAATTACCTTGTATTTAAAATTAGCAAGGTAGGAAAAGTCATGGCACTCTTAATTCGTCTTTTAGGTGACTTTAATAAAAAAAAGAGTTCTCTGCTACAACAGAAGTTGAAACAAATTCTATCTAATAGCTCAGAACATTGCTGTTTAGTAGACCTTGCCACTATCCATTCCATTAATAATTATGGATTAGTGACTTTGGTCACATTACATCGTATTGCTAAGAAAAATAATTGTAACTTATATCTAATAAATTTGAACGATACAGTTAAATATTATCTAGAACTTACTGGACTAGACAGAAAATTTAATATTAAGCAGAATGTGAAAAATGTTAACTATACTCAGTTAGTAAACTAACTTTTTGTTCTCATATTATCAATCTGGACAAGTACGTTATTTGATGATTTAGAACTCACAACTCAAAAGAAAGGAAGGATCATATACTGTTATGTTGTCACTGTGGACATCAGCAAAAAATGTAGTTGTTAAACCATCTACATAGCGATTAAACATACAAAAAGCTGCTGCAATTAATTACTGTGTCGTGAATTTCTCTATCTGTTGCACCTACGTTTTTTGCCTGTTGAATATCATCTTCAGAAACTTGTTTACCACCAAGCTGTACTTTTGCTGCTATTTTCAGTAGCGCTTTAAGTTTGTCGGTAATATCTGTATTCTCAACGTTGTCATAAACTGCATCAACGAAATTACTATTGTGTTTGAGTAGTTGTTTTGCAACTGTACCATGAACACCCGTGCAAAAGTTACATTCATTTCGGCGGGATACATAAGCACCTATTAGTTCCCGCTCCTCAACTGATAGGGGTGAGTCTCCTCTCAACAAGGTTTCACTCAATTCTAACAACAGTTTACCTGTATCCGGTCGATATTTCATTAAACCCGCAATGCCGGGAAAGCCTAATGGTATATCTATATGTGCCATCTGTCGCTCCTCTTCTTTTTTTTTACTAACTAAATATTTAGTTAGTAACTAAATAAAGCTTTTAAATGTTGTTTGTCAAGAGTTAACGAAGCAAATGCTAATATTAATTAGCTAAGGATTAAGGCCAAAATATGGCCATAGTAATTAGTGTAAAGCTTGGCCTTTTCATATCAAGGCAGTAAATTTTTTGGGAGTCTATTTATAACAGTTGTGAAGCATCAAGGCAAGAAAAAACCATCGCCTAAGAAGAAAGAAAGGTTGCGCGATCGAGAAGCAACAAAAGCAGAAATTTTAGATGCAGCAGAGGAGGAATTTGCGAAATATGGTTTAGCTGGGGCAAAGATAGATGCGATCGCAGCTCGTACAGGAGTAACAAAAGCCATGATTTACTATTATTTCAAAAGTAAGGATGCTTTGTATCAGGAGGTTTTTCAACGCTTGGTCAGAGAACTTAATCAAATTATTCAGCAGTCGCACCTGGAGCAGTTGCCAGCAGAAGTAGCTTTGAAAATGGTAATACATTCAGCGATCGCCTACGAAGCATCTCATCCCTATAGAGGGAGACTGTGGTTCCATGAAGCAATTCAAAATCAGGGTAAATAGGGAAAATTAACTGGTTGGCAAGATAGCTTTGTATTTTTAATGGATATTTTGGAGCGGGGAATAGCAGAAGGAAGTTTCCGGCAGGTCGATCCATTTTTGACAACTATTAGACTTGTCGCTTTATAATATCAAATCCGGTAGCATCGGTATAAAAAAATTAAACCTGATAAATTAAGGGATGAATAGTAAGAGTTGGGCGATCGCCATGCCGAGATTGTTAAAGCTAGAACCACACAAAAGTATCGAAGAGTTGGAAAAACTCTACCGACAA
>NZ_JAAHGB010000162.1:0-2383 GCF_010672695.1 Okeania sp. SIO1H4 | reverse complement strand
GCCAGAGAAAGAGAAGATATTGCCAGACAAAACTACTCATAAATTAGTTAAAGAAAATGACTTAATTGCCGTTGAAAACTTCAAGATTAAAGGAATAGCAAGAAACACGAAACTCTCAAAATCAATTGATGATGTAGCTTGGGGTATGGATTGAAAAATTGAATGCAGTGGCGGTAAAATGCGGTGTTCATGTAATTAAAGTCAACCCGAATCATACCTTTCACTCATTGTAGTAATTGTGGTCAGAAAGTACCATTAACTTGATCAGTTAGAATTCATTCTTGTCCATTATGTAAAATAGTTTTAGATAGAGATGAGAATGCTGCAATTAACATATTGCAATAAAACATTAAACGAGGTGGGTATCACCTTGCCTGCTTGTGGAGGCGTAAGACGTTAATCAACCTGTGTTCGTGCAACGTTGCGCCAGCAGGAGCAAGAAACTTTTTTGTTTGAGAAACTTCCGTTATCATCTCCGATTTAACGGGAGAGAACTTCACCTATACTGAAATATTAATATTAAAAATATATTCACAAGGAGCCTCCGTATACATGCAGTGGTCAAACTCTCTATCAACCCGTCCCTCATTAGAAGCAGCAGTTAAAGAAGTAGCACAAAAAAGTTTAGAATCATTAGGAACTACAGCAGATTTAGGACTGGTATTTATCTCCTCAGCCTTTACCAGTGAATATTCACGACTCATGCCTCTACTAAAAGAATATTTACCAGAAACAGTACTCGTCGGTTGTGGAGGTGGTGGTATAGTTGGTATGAATGATGATGGAAAACCACAAGAATTAGAACACCAACCAGCCATTAGTCTCAGTTTGGCACATTTGCCAGAAGTCACAGTAACAGCTTTTCACATCTGTGCAGAACAACTACCAGACTTAGACAGTTCTCCCGATGACTGGTGTAATCTCATCGGAGTACCTACTACAGACAATCCTCAATTTATTATACTCGCTGACCCATTTTCTGCCAAAATAAATGACTTGCTTCAAGGACTAGATTATGCTTATCCTAATTCAGCTAAAGTAGGAGGATTAGCTAGTAGTGGCCCTACTGGTAACAATGCAGGACTTTTTTGTGAAGACCGCCTTTGTGAAGAAGGAGCTGTAGGAGTCTCTCTATCTGGCAAGATTATTTTAGAAACAATAGTAGCACAAGGCTGTCGGCCTATTGGTAAACCATATCGTGTTACAGAAGGAGAACGTAATATAGTTCTAGAACTTGAAGAATTAGTTAGTTCTGACCAAATGGTAGGTGGTATTAAACAATCTCCGCTAGAAGCATTACAAGGCTTAGTACAAAATCTCAACGAACAAGACAGGAAGCTAGCAGAAAATTCTCTCTTTGTCGGTATAGTAAGAGACGAATTTCAGCAAAACTTAAAACAGGGAGATTTTCTAATTCGTAATTTAATTGGAGTTGACCCTAAAGCAGGAGCGATCGCCATTGGTGATAAGGTAAGGGCGGGCCAACGAATTCAATTTCATTTACGAGATGCTAATACCTCAGCAGAAGATTTAGAAATTTTACTAGAGCGCTATCAAAGAGAAGTTTCTTTTGAGACTAAATCTACAAATAATGCTACGGCTTTAATGTTTTCTTGTTTGGGACGAGGAGAAGGACTATATGGTAAACCTAACTTTGATTCTAGATTATTTAGTAGTTATTTGAATATCCCTATCAGTGGCTTTTTCTGTAATGGTGAAATTGGTCCGGTGGGTGGTAGTACATTTTTACATGGTTACACCTCTGTATTTGGTATTTGTCGTCAACCTTCTTGAAGAAGGAAGAAGGAAGAAGTGGATGGGGACTCAAACCTCAACCAATTGTCAACATCCTGTAGACGGCGGGGTATTATACCAATTTGATAAATTATTTGCTACATTTTCGCATTGTGGGGGAGTAGGGGAGCGTTGCATAAATGCGGGGTGATTTTAATCGTTTTGTGGAATGGGCATCTTGCCCGTTCCCGTTCCCCCCGTTCCTGATATTTTCACCGCAGGCAAGATACCCATCCCACTTATATTCATCCCGCCCCTCAGCAATGGCGTAGGGGAGTGGGTAGGGACGTTGCATGCAAGGTCTCTACGTTGAAGTAAACACAAGAATAATTAACAATAAATGGCTAATAATTGGACTTTGGACAAAAAGAAAAAGTGGTTAGCGTAAGTATTACACTAACTAATCGGTGATTGTATTAGAAATCAAATCTGGAATTATCTTCGTTTCTCACATTATTTATCATCCTGAAGATCATAGGATGGGTCTGGTTCAATTTCTCCACCAAAACAAATATCTAAATAACTTTCTTGAAGGGAATGAACAACTCTCTCCAACTCATCAATAAGATTCCTTCGAGTCATTTTTTCA
>NZ_JAAHGB010000161.1:0-2457 GCF_010672695.1 Okeania sp. SIO1H4 | reverse complement strand
AGTATTAATAAAATAAATCTAGGAAATAAACAAGCTTATGCATTAAACTATAACGGACAAATTCCCGGACCGAGATTAGAAGCAAAACCAGGAGATACAATTAGGATTAATTTTACTAACAAATTACCACAACCGACAAACATCCATTATCACGGATTACATATTCCCATCACTGGAAACGCTGATAACGTATTTCTGAAAATTGCACCAGGCGATCGCCTGACATATCAATTCCAAATTCCTCAAAATCATCCGGCGGGAATGTTCTGGTATCATCCCCATTTCCATAGTCTGACAGCAGAACAACTTTTTGGTGGGTTGGCAGGATTATTTATTGTTCGGGCAGAGTTGGATGAAATTCCCGAAGTTAAGGCGGCTGAGGAAAAATTTTTAGTATTGCAAGACTTTGCTCTAGACCGACAAGGAAATTTACTGCCATCCCAGGAACTTTCAATTATGACCGGAAGAGAGGGAGATTTAATTACCGTCAACGGTCAGTCTAATCCTAACTTGATAATTCCACCTCAAGGTTTGTTACGGTTACGAATTCTCAATGCTTCCACTTCCCGGTTTTATCAGTTATCTCTTGAAGAACACCCATTTTATTTAATTGCCACTGATGGAGGAGCATTAACTGAACCCATAGAAATGTCAGAACTTTTATCATTTTCTTTGTGGGTTTAATACCCCACCGTCTACACGGTGTTCAAAATTACTTGGGGTGAGAATCCCCATGTAATTTTCCTCCTGTCTCCTGTCTCCTGTCTCCTGTCTCCTTCTTCAATAACTCCTGGAGAAAGAGCAGATATTTTAATCCAAGCTAACCGAGAACCGGGAAAATATCGCTTGTTGAATTTACCCTATAAACGAGTAGGTATGGGGATGATGGGGAGGAATGCTCCTGAAAATCAACCACAAGTCTTAGCAACCGTAAGTTATGACACCAAGGTTGCTGTTGTACCATTGCCAACTAAACTAATACCAGTAGAAGCATTGCCAAAAGCTCAAAAGGTACGTCATTTTCAGATGAATCATGGCATGATACCCAGTCAAGGCATGGCATTTGTGTTTAATGGTCAACCATATCAGCTAGAAAGAATTGATACTCAAGTTCAGCTTAATACAGTTGAAGACTGGGAATTAATTAACACAGGTATAATGGATCATCCCTTTCATGTTCATGGCAATGCTTTTCAAGTTGTGAGTCGGAATGGGAAACCAGAACCCTATCTCGCGTGGAAGGATGTGGTATTGGTGAGACCGGGAGAGAAAGTGCTGATTAGAATACCTTTCCGAGATTTTCCTGGAAAGACTGTTTATCATTGTCATATTCTCGACCATGAAGATTTGGGAATGATGGGTAATCTAGAAATTCAGGCTTAAGTAGGGTTTGCTGAAAAAAGCAAAGGGTGGGAAGTGTGGGGAGTGTGGGGAGGGTGGAAAAGCAGAGAAAGTAGGAGGAATAATTGTTCAGGAGATTTTTCTGCCCCCCTCACCCCACGCATTCTCACTTTTTGAGGGTTTATATCATGTCCGGTAGCATCGGTATTGTATAGTGAAGTAAGGAACAAGGAAGAAGGAAGAAGGAAGAGGGAAGAGGGAAGAAGGCTTAAAAGCTTGAAAAAACCTAAATTTCCTGTAGATATTCACCCTTAGTTTTACACAAACGATACCAGCGGACATGATATTAGGATTAAAATAGGCGCACTTTTTTCGATTCTAAAAAGGCTAAAACCTTTATTGACCATTGCTTTAAGATTTAATCAGCAAGCCCTAAGTAGTAAGGTTTATAGCAGTTGAAGCAAAGGGTGCGGACAGATAGAGAAGCTCTAAAACTCAGACAACGTAATACTTTTCCTTCTTCCTTCTTCCTTCTTTCTTCTGCTATATAATCAAAAAAAGCACTTATAGATTATTTGAGGCAATAGTAATGAAAAAATTTTTCTCTAATTGGATACAGTCTTTAGTTGCTGGTGTGGCAGTTGCCGGAGTTTTGGGTACTGCATATTTTACTTTTATTGGTTTACCCGAGAATTCCACCCTGAATAAAACAGCTCAGACTGTTGATAACTCTGATTTATCCACAACAGACGTAGCATCACAAGCACTTAATATTACTGTCTACCGCACTCCCACTTGTGGATGCTGTAAGGGGTGGGTGGAACATATCAAGCAAAACGGTTTTCAAGTCACTGATATTGTTAAACCAGAGTCAGAAATTCAAACTATTCGGCAAAAATATAATCTACCCTCAAATTTGGCTTCTTGTCATACAAGCGAAATTGCTGGTTATCTTGTAGAAGGTCATACCCCAGTAGCAGACATAAAAAATTTAATAGCAAATAAACCAAATATTGCTGGAATTAGTGTTCCCGGAATGCCTATTGGCACCCCTGGTATGGAAATGGGCGATCGCCAAGAATCTTTTAATGTCTTTGCCTTTAAAAAAGATGGTCA
>NZ_JAAHGB010000160.1:0-2551 GCF_010672695.1 Okeania sp. SIO1H4 | reverse complement strand
TGTTAAACTAAGCCAGGCAAGTTACCTTGACCGACTCGTCTTCAGAACCGGACGTGAGACTTTCACCTCATCCGGCTCCTCTCTTAAACGTCCCTTGTCATGGGTACATCCCTACTTCAGTATCAACATATCATCAACCCATAAATAACTTTCAGGTAAGTCCTGTGGCTTAAATTGTGGATATGTCTTGTTATCTGATGCAGTTTTAGTATCGTGGCAATGTCGGTGCAACAATTGTTTGTTCTTATATGTGTTGTCACCACCTTTAGACCTTGGTTTTATATGGTCAACTTCAATTAGGTCAGTTGGTCTAAAGGTTAGTCCACAAGATGCGCATTTACCTTTTTGTCGCTTAAGTAGCGTTGTGACTTCTTTCCTTACGCCTGGATGTTTACCGATTCTGCTACCCCAATAAGTCCAGTCACCGTCATAAGGGGATTTATTACCTTTAACTTTGATGTGCCTTATAATAGGTATATCTGAGTGTCGGTTTAGTATATACTCACCGTCGTTAAGTAACCAATTTCTGGTCTCTTTGCAGCGAGGGAAATACTTTTTCTTTACCCATTTAGCCGACTTATTTGGATGCCTTCTACTGGCCCATCTCCATATTCTTACCCATAGGAGGTTATCTATTTTGCTGAATACCTCTTTACTGGCGACGGCTGAGAAGTAGTTAGCCCATCCTCTTATTACCGGATTTAACTTAGCTATTAGAGCTTTAGTCGGGGCGGTTTTATTCTTATCAAATATATCCGCCAGTTTTCGATAATGAGTTTTTATACTCTTGGAGGAGGGTTTAATCAGAGTCTTATATCCTTGTTTGGTTGACTTTACCTTCCATTGCCTGACTGTAAAGCTAAGAAAGTCAAATCCAGGTTTGTTCCCTTCATATTCTTCTAAGGTGTGGACAATTTTGGTCTTTTCTGGTTTTAGCTCTAATCCTACCTGGTTTAACCACTCCTGTATTACGGCTTTTGCTTGCAGGACTACTTTGATGTCTTCATGTAGGATAACGAAATCATCAGCGTAGCGTACTATGGTAAGACTTTGACATTTACTTTTCCAACCTTTTTGATTACCTTTTTTGTTTTTAAGGTCTATAGTTTTGGCAAATTCCATTAGTCTTTCCTCCATACCGTGCAGGGCGATGTTTGCTAGTAAGGGTGAAATTACCCCTCCCTGTGGTGTACCTTCCACAGATTCTAGGAATTGATTGTTGTCCATCACTCCAGACTTTAACCATTGTTTAATTAGTCGTCTGTAGGGAGATTGACCTATCTTTCCTAGAAGTGCATCGTGGTTAATTCGGTCAAAACACTTAGATATATCGGCATCTAACACATATTTAGGTTTATGATTGATGCTAGTGTGTATGGCTACGATGGCATCATGCGTTGACCGTCCTGGCCTAAAACCATAACTGTTAGGTTCAAAGTGTGCCTCCCATTCTGGTTCCACACCCAACTTAACCAAGGCTTGTAACGCACGGTCGTACATTGTTGGGATTCCAAGCGGTCGCTTCTCATCCCTTCCTGGTTTTGGTATCCAGACTCTGCGGGTTGGACTTGCTTTGAGGCATCGCGTATTTAATAAGTCAACTAGGTTAAATCTCTGTATTGGTGGTAGATTTTTGATTCCATCTATACCCGCAGTTTTCTTCCCCTGGTTATCCTGGGTCACGCGCCTAACAGCTAGCAACCTAGCGTAGTAACTTTTGGTCAGAAGTTTTTGGTACTTACGCATCTTGCGGATTTCGCCACGGCTGGATGCTCTGTAAATTAACTTTTGCAACTTAAATACATATTTTTCTACCTTCTTCCAATTAATATCTTTCCATTTAAGGTTAGGATTGATACTAACTTGATTCGGTATATCGTCTGTATCCCATGCCACGCTTAAAAATGGTCTAGGATTTCCTAGTTTTCTTTTTAGTGTTTTAGCTTTATTCATAGCTAATTGTTACTTTACATTACGTCTAACAGTGGATACGTCTGCAAATTAATGCTTATTATCCAATCCTACTCTCCCTAAGACCTACGTCCGATTGCGTAGATTGACCTTGAATGGCTTCCTAAGTTATCGACCTATATTCTTAGGTGTCTTAGAGAGGTTTTCTCGTTCCCTTATTCCTTTTATTACGGCTAATTTAGTGGGGTAAAATCTCCCGGAGGGTTCGGTATGGTTGCTGATAATTCCGAAATTATGAAATTATCCATTGACCCCCTGACTTTCGTCCTACATTCCATAGTTACCTTTGGAATGGTTTCGTGTAACGAGAGTTTAATTACCTTCCTGTTCGTCCACTTGTCAGCCTTTGCTTGCGGTATCGTTCTTGGTAACTGGTATTTTCCCGCTTTTAGGCCAGCTTCACCAGTTTGATATTCAGTCTCACCAGTGTGGCCTATGCTGTCAACCCAACAACAAGGCGGATGGAATTTCACCACCAAGGTAATAAGAGTTATTCACAAGTCGAGGTTGTCCTCATGTGGTGACTTGGAACGGCCATTTATACCCAGTTTCCTGGTTTAGTGGCCAACGAGTCACACAA
>NZ_JAAHGB010000016.1:0-116844 GCF_010672695.1 Okeania sp. SIO1H4 | reverse complement strand
AAACTATTGAGTTTTCTAGGTTCTGGCGTTGGTTGGAGGTGTTTGCCTCTCTCCCTGCGCATTTACTAATCTAGCAACTCAACTTTGGTATGTCAACCCCTTTTCTCAATTTTTTTTATTTTTAGTTAAAAAAAAATGGCTGTATTTCATATATGACGATACTTTTGGGGTTTGAAGATTCATGAGAAAATATTAATCGCATTGAAAATCATCTAATTTCAAATGAAGATGTCCCTCAATTTTAGATCGAGAGATCGAGACATAAATTTTTTTGATAAGGCCGTATGCTGTACAGGGTATTCTGAAAATATATAAAGTTTCGGGGCAAAATCAAATGTCCAAAACATACTTAAGTTTAATGCTATGGGAGGAGTTGTATTGAAAAGACTCCTACGTCTATCACGGATGATTGATGGTTTGAATGAATTAATTGGACGTCTAACTTATTGGTTAGTCTTACTGATGGTCTTAGTTGGTGTTTGGAATGTCATTGGACGCTATTTAGGTAGGAGCATTGGTCAAAATTTAACTTCCAACGCTTTCATTGAAGTTCAGTGGTATATTTTTGATCTGGTTTTTCTTCTTGGTGGAGCTTATTGTGTCAAACATAATCAACACGTTCGTGTAGATATTTTTTATGCTCGATGGAGTCCCAAAAGAAAAGCTCTAGTTAACTTGATTGGTACGATATTATTTTTAATTCCCTTCAGTCTCATTGTTATTTTTGTTTCTTGGGGAGCTGTTTTAAATTCATGGGCTATTCTTGAAACTTCTCCCGATCCTGGTGGGTTACCTCGTTACCCAATTAAGACAATGATTATAGTTAGCTTTGTATTGTTGTTTCTCCAAGGAATTTCTGAAACAATTAAAAATTTTGCAGTCTTTACAGGTCAATTACCAGGCGGTAAGGAGTCTTATGAATCTGAGTCTTGAATATGAATGGCTAGGTCCATTAATGTTTGCAGGAGCACTGGTGCTACTTTCCCTTGGTTACCCTGTAGCTTTTTCTCTGGGTGGTGTCGCCATAATTTTTGGATTAATAGGTATTGCTTTAGATGTTTTTGACCCCATATTTCTGACTGCAATGCCCCAAAGAATTTTTGGAATTATGGCCAATTATACTTTGCTGGCTATACCCTACTTTATATTTATGGGGGCAATGTTGGAAAAATCCGGTATTGCAGAACAACTCCTGGAAACAATGGGGATATTATTTGGCAGAGTCAGGGGTGGTTTAGCTCTAGCAGTTGTTCTTGTGGGCGCTCTTTTAGCTGCTACGACTGGTGTGGTTGCTGCTACAGTAGTGGCAATGGGGTTAATTTCTTTACCTATTATGTTGCGCTATGGATATAATAAAGAGTTGGCGACGGGTGTTATTGTTGCATCGGGAACTTTGGGACAGATTATACCTCCTAGTGTAGTTTTGGTAGTATTGGCAGACCAACTAGGAATTTCTGTTGGGGATCTTTTTATTGGCTCT
Source organism: Okeania sp. SIO1H4 (assembly GCF_010672695.1). NCBI lineage: Bacteria > Bacillati > Cyanobacteriota > Cyanophyceae > Oscillatoriales > Microcoleaceae > Okeania > Okeania sp. SIO1H4. Next base: position 115,364 of record NZ_JAAHGB010000016.1, on the reverse strand, counting down.
ATTTTGCCTGGCCTACTAATGGCAGGAACATTTGCTCTTCATGTTCTAATTGTTGCTTTTATTAGACCAGACCTTGCTCCTGCTTTACCCTCAGAGGTGCGCAGTCTAGGAGGTAAAGCTCTGGGTACTAGGGTGCTAACAGTAATGATTCCACCATTATTATTAATTTTACTGGTTTTGGGTAGTATATTTTTCGGTATTGCTACGCCGACTGAAGCTGGAGCAGTAGGGTGTGTGGGGGCGATCGCTCTGGCTCTGGCCAATGGTCGATTTAGTTGGACTTCTTTGAGAAATGTATGTGATGTGACTCTCAAGACAACTACGATGGTGATGTTTATACTTCTTGGGTCAACTGCTTTTAGTTTAGTTTTCCGAGGGGTTGAGGGCGATCGCTTTATGTTTGATTTACTTTCTAATCTTCCTGGGGGAACGACAGGTTTTTTATTTGTCAGTATGACAATTGTTTTTTTGCTTGGTTTTTTTATCGACTTTTTTGAGATTGCTTTTATTGTTGTACCTTTATTTGTACCTGTTGCTCAACAACTTGGAATTGATTTGGTTTGGTACGGTGTAATATTGGGGGCTAATCTTCAAGCATCTTTTTTAACGCCTCCCTTTGGATTTGCACTATTTTACCTACGGGGTGTCGCACCTCCAGAGGTTACTACTGGTGAGATTTATCGAGGTGCTATTCAATTTATCTTACTTCAGTTATTAGTATTAGTTATAATTATTTGTTTCCCAGGTATTGTTGATTTTCTGCCATCTTTAAGCAGATAAAGGTTTCACCTCAAAAGCTCGAGCTGAGGTAGATAGAACTTTTCAGCTCTTTTAACCAACTTTCAAGCGCCGGAGGTTGCTTCAAAATAATTAAAAATATTTCTCAACTATTGCATAAATTAAGCAATTTAATATATACTAATTTTCAACTCCAGTTCATAGGGAGTTATTGAGAACAAATATAGCTAAATTTGGAGAGATAAAGTATGTCACAGAGTTTTAATGTTCAGCAAGCTCGGCCTAGTAAAATTCAAATAGAAGTCACAGACATACCTGTGTTACAGGGAAAAAACTTGGCATCAGGATTAAATTTTGATGCAGATGGTGGCGACCGTAATTTTGATGCAGATGGTGGCGATCGTAACTTTGACGCAGATGGCGGTGACCGTCATCACTAATAGTTAAGTATTCAAGTCTTTTAATTTTTGTTTTGAATATTTAGGGGGGGTAAATAGAGAAAGCGAAAACTTCTCTAAAGTTCATCAAACTTACTCATAACTAGAGCTATAAAACTAAAATGAGTAAGTTTGCTCAGTTGTCTATCCATTGAGCCATTAATTTCGTGGAAAAAGAGTAACAAGAGGGTTGTATAAAACCAGGGAAAATAAATTATTAAATGCTGAGATAAATGAGGCATTTAATATAATTAAAAAAGTAATTCCTGATGTCTTTGACCAAGGAATAAAGGGTTTGCCGTTTAACCCTGTGGTGGTCTATCCACTACGAACAACTAACTAAGCTTTCAGGTTTTTGAGCAAGTTTTAGTAAGTTTAGTTGAGCGGTTAAGACTTAACTATTTTCCCTATCTTAACTAGCCATGTAAGTCTTGAACTGGTGACAACTAAACAGAGCTAACGGTAAAAGCTTTACCCATCCTTAATAATAAAGATTGAGAATATTTTTTTCAAAATTAAATTTATTATATTTTTTGATCTCTTTATACAGTCCAAGAAACATTTATAGTCATTTCAGTTTAGATTCAGACAAGGGTTTCTTGCCACAGAAGGGTTTCAGCCGAAAAAGTGTTTTATTCTTATTTGAAATGACGATACTCTAGTAAACTCAATACCACATATCAAGCAATTTTTTTGTAGTAATAGTATTCATAGTTTCTAAATTTCTTGAAGTACCAAGGGCAACAATTCATTAATTGATAATGGATAATTGATAATTACCTCTGGTTAAAACCGTTACGGAATTGAATATAAGGAAATATTATTTCTTTTTTTCCCCTTAAAAGGGGAGGCTTTAAACCAGAATTATTTAATTATTAATTATTAATAATTAATAATTCGGTAAAAAAGGTTATTGGTTAGGTCTGAGAATAACAAAGTATTCCAGCTTTATCGATCTATCAAATAATACAAAACCAATTTTAGGTAGCTTTTAATGTCAAAAATTTAAGAATTCTATAAAAAACCATGTTTATGATTATGTCAAAAAATTAATAGGAAAGTTTATCAATTATGTTGTACCTCAAGTATTTAATACAGCTCTATCAAAGAATACAGAATCAATTTTAGGTAGCTCTATAATATAAGAAAGTTAAGAATTATGGAAAAACCCATCTTATGATTATTTTCAAAAATTAATAGAAAAAAATATCGATTATGTTGTGCCTAAAATATTTAATACAGCCATTACCCCAGGAAGAGTTTCTGGAAAACAACTGGACTAAAAAAGCGATCGCCATCTCCAGTAAAGGACAGAAAGATTTTACAGACCTATTTTCATGGGACAAACTCAACCATCTATTGAACTTTCATCAAATAAAATATCCCGATGTGCGCGTGGCATTTGATGGAAAAGTTCTGGAGGCCAAAGAAAATAAAAATCTTACCCAATGGTGTCAGAAAGGTGGGACCTTAATCATAGACCAAATTCATCAAAGGATTCCAGAGGTTTCAATGTTGGCCTCAAAACTTAGTTATGAGTTAGGATATCCTACTCAGGTCAATGCTTACTGCTCCTGGTCTAGTAAACAAGGTTTTTCTCGTCACTACGATACTCACGATGTATTTATTCTGCAAGTAGAAGGAAGCAAACAATGGTATGTCTACACCGACACTTTAAAATACCCATTGCCAAATCAGAAATCATCCTCTCTTGAACCACCAGAAGAAGAAGCTTATTTAAGTTGTATTTTGCATCCAGGAGATGTACTTTATATACCTCGCGGACATTGGCATTACGCAGTTACAAAAGAAGAACCATCTATTCATCTAACTTTAGGTATTCACAGTAAAACAGGTATCGATCTATTGGAATGGTTAATCTGTAAATTACAACACAGAGAAGAGTGGAGACAAAGTCTACCTTTAAGAATAGATAATAATTCTTTTAATCTAAGTGTAGAAACCTTAATTCAAGACTTAGAACAGTATATAAATAATCATAATATTAGCGAAGAATATTATAGCTATTTAGATAGTTTGGGAAAACCTATCTATCAATATGCTTTGCCATATCAAGCCGGATTTAATATATTTGATAATGGTATTGAAACTAAGTTTAAAATACCTCAATTTCAACGTTTAAAAATTTCTCAAATATCCGAGCGAGAAGATGAATATAAAATCATAGTTTCTGGTAAAGAAGTATCTATTAAAGGAGTGCCAGAAAAGTTTATTGAAAATTTATTTAGTCGAGAAACATTTACTGGAAAAGACGTCATAAATTTACTCCCAGATTATGACTGGGAAATAGATATTATGCCAATGTTATCGAAGTTAGTTAATGAAAGAGTTATTTTTGTAGAACCTGGAGTTTAAACATGAATACATTTTTTTGCGCTGATGCTTGCCGACAAGCAAATGAAGATATTATTGGAAGTGGTACAAACTATTCAATATATGTGTTGATAGAGTGCCCTTATCCTTGGGATTATAATGCTTCCGAGTCTCGTTATCTACCAGAAAACTTAGATATTTTGATGAGAGAAGTCAGTAAATCTAAGCTTTCAGTCAGATTTTTACTAATCACTCAAAATCAAAATCAAAGACAAAATAATAGAAAAATTTTAATCTATGAAAAAGAGCAAAGTTCATTTATAAATGGTTATAAAAAATATGAATTTGATGTAGATCATCCTGAAAAAATGGCTCCTGTTATTCAAAAATATTTAGCCGGGGATAATTTAGATATTAATATTCAAGAAAATCAAATTAGGGATATGTTAGTTTGTACTCACGGTAGCCATGATAAGTGCTGTGCTAAATATGGTAATCCGTTTTATATGCAAGCTAAAAAAACTATTTCCGAATTGGGTTTAAAAAATACTAGGATTTGGAAAGCAAGTCACTTTGGTGGCCATAGATTCGCACCTACTATGATTGATTTTCCTGATGGTAGATATTATGGATTACTCAATGGGGAATCTTTTAAGTCTATTTTGCTACGAACGGGCAATATTAAATTATTAGGTGGTGTGTATCGAGGTTGGGGCATTTTACCAACTTGTATTCAGGCGTTGGAAAGGGAACTTATGTTCCATCATGGTTGGGAATGGTTTGATTATAAGATTAATTTTTTAGATATTGATATAAACTCTGATAGAACGTTAATTCAAACTCAATTAGCTGTAGTTAAACCTGATGGATCTAGATACACTTGTGAAGGTAGGTTAGTCAAAGATAAAAGTAAAACTATTCAACTTAAAGGTTCCTGCGATGCGACTAATAGTTATGAATTTATTAAGTATTATGTTAGCCATATTAATTTCACAATTGAACGGAAAATTACTGAGAAAGTGCTTGTAAATTATCCTCAGAAAAAAGCAAGTTAAAGTACATAAATTGATGGGGTATGCCTAAAAATTGAAATGGCTCGCCAGTTTCGATAAAACCTATTCTTTTATAGAACTTAGAAGCACTGAGACGAGTCATTACTCTCAAAGATTTTAGTTGTTTTTGCTTGGCAATTTCAATGATTTCTTTGGTTAAAGCTGTTCCTATTCCCTGAGATTGAAATTCAGGCAAAACACAAAGATATGCAATACTTCCTAATTCCTGAGATATTTCCCGCAGTCTAGCTGACCCAATAATTTGTTGTTCGTAAACAGCAATAATATGTAAAGCACTATCTTCATATTCATCTTTTTCTGTTCCTATTTCCATATTTATTGGTGCTCTTAACACTAACCAACGTTGATAATACATTGCATCTTTTTCTTGTTGGTTTTGAATTAAGCGAATCTGAAATTCTCTCATTTTTCTAGCATCTTCAATGGGTGCATATCAATTTTGAATAAAGCCAAAAATTTATCGCTTTTAGGCAACAGGCAACAGGCAACAGGCAACAGGGAATATATAGAAAAAGAGTATTTTTGCAAATATTGAGATGTACCTATTGAGATGCATCCTCTTTAATTATGGCTTACCGATTAAATTTCAAACCATTGACTGAGATAGGCTAAAGCCTTTTTTGGGTTGAAAAAAATACCAGGTTTTCAGTCCAAAACCCTCAAAAAGTTAGCATAAAAGGCATAATAATTGCAGAAAAATCACTCTAATAATTGTTCCGACTACCTCCTAATTAAATTCTATTCTCCGCTCCTCCTAACTACTCCCCCACTCCCCTACTTCCCTACTCCTGAAAAAAACTTTTTCAGCAAACCCTAATTGAAGGCGATCGCCATTCCGATTAAGACCAAGCGGGATGAGATAATATAGAGGCAAACATTCGCACCCCACGCAGTAAATTGGATAGAGGTAGATGGCCTTTTGGCGCACTCAAATCCCAGGTAAATTCATTTGGATATCTCGTCCAAGTATTGCCATTTTTCCAGCCAATTTTGGGCAGCAACTTATCCCAATTTTTACCTACCCTTAACCACATTTCTCTCTGTACAGAATACCCAAATTTACCTTCTGAATAAACCAACCACATAGTATTAATAGTCTGGAAATCTGGAATAGGAATACTATCTACTTCTGAAAAATAAAGCCATTTTCTTTGTATAGCTGCCTCTCCTGCCAATTCACACAATTTTTGCATAGTTAATTTATCAGCTTCTAAAAAATCTTGATGAGCTAGTTTGATTTGTATATGACTATAGTCAACATTAGATTCTGATTTGATCGGTACAATTCCTAGAGGAAAGTTTTTATTTATAAATTCATCAACTTTCGATGAATCTATTTGACGTAAAACTTGGTATATTTTTCCTGAAATTATAGTAGGTGAATCTGATTTTTGTGCTTGTAAAAATTCCATTAATATTTGCCAACCATCATTCCCTGTTTGGGCCAAAATAGGAATTACTTGTAGCTGTTTTTTTTCAGAACCAGATTCTAATTGAGACTGCAGTTCAGCTATATTAGATGAAGCGTTTGTTGTAGAATTAATCCTTGATTCTGTCATAAAATTACTGTGTATTTCAGCTTTTGAAGTTATATGAAATATAAAAAAGAATGCTACGAATAATTTAGCTGGTTAAAAAACTTTACCCAGAAATGTCGATTTGACTCAAAACAGAGTTTTACTCTAATAAATGATATGTAGGTTGTTCCTACTAACTCGGCCCTCCTGTACCTCGCCCTACTGATGGCTCCCCTACCTGACTCCTGGAAACAGCCGTGCGTATTTGTAGCCAAAATCTTAGTATTTCATATTAATTGGTAATTTACAACTATTTATTATCTAAAATACGATTAATAATTGCAGTAGTGGAAGTCGAAACTTCTATTTGAACTAAAGAAATTTTACCACCATATCCCATAACTATTGATGCTTCGGGTAATGTTTCAACCGAATAGTCCCCACCTTTAACATAGATATCAGGTTTCAGCCGTTCTATCAGATGAGTAGCAGTCGTTTCATCAAACATTACTACTCCGTCCACTGGTTTCAGAGCGACTAAAACTTCTGCCCGTTGGTCTTGGGGAATAATTGGCCGCACAGGATATCCCGATTGTTGTGGCTTAATTTTTTGTACCGATCGATCACTATTTAACCCTACTATTAGCGAGCGTCCCAAAGATTTAGCTGCCCATAAATAGCGAATATGTCCTGCATGAAGTAGATCAAAGCATCCATTTGTAAATACTAAAGGTCGCCAATCAGTTGGTTGAAAATTGATTGTCTGTTCTAGTTCAATTAAATTGTACAAACCAGAAATTAGTTTTTGGGAGTCCATTCTTTAATATTTATCTTTAATGTTTGATCTTCATTGACGTTTTGTCCAGTAGGTACTTGATATCCATTTTCAAAAGCATAACGAACCAACTGGGAGCGATTTTCTAAACTTAACTTTCTCATTATTTTACTCAAATGAGTTTGTACAGTTCGAGGACTAATAAATAGGCGATCGCTGATCTGTTTATTTGTCAAACCTTGAGCTACTTCCCAAAAAACTCTTTCTTCTGCTGGAGTTAGAGGTAGTGGTTCGGGGATTTCCTGAGATTTTGTTGTTTGAGTTAGATGCTTTTCAATAAGCTTTTTTATTTCCAAATGAACTCGACGAGAACGGTCTAATTGAGCCTCAATTTTTGCTACCAATTCTCGCATTTCAACAGGCTTATTTATATAATCATCTGCTCCCATAGATAAACCCAAAATTCTGTCTTCTAACTCTCCTTTACTCGATAGAAATATAAATGGTACTAATTTACCTAAATCACTAGAGCGTAAACGTTGACAAAATTCCAAACCATCCATTTGTGGCATCATTATATCAGAAACAATTAAATCCGGATTTAATTGTTCTAATATTGATAGTGCATCTAAACCAGAATTTGTATCTTTGACCTCATATCCTTGTAATTCTAGATGTCGTTTTAATAGAATTCTTAAGCTGTCTTCATCATCTACTATTAGTATTTGTTTCTTGTTCTCAATGTTATCGTTCATTGCTGATTTAATCCTCCTCGTTTACCCATTTATACTAGAATAATATCTTTTTTTAATATGATATAGTATATCTAGTAATTTCAAATAAGAATGAAACACTTTTTCTGCTGAAAGTCTTTCAAGGCAAGAAACCCTTGTCTCAATCTAAACTGAAATGACTATATTTGTGATTTTCATTAGTATTTTTTTTGTCGACTGTAGTTTTTAGCATTATTTCTTGTTTTTAACAATTACTGAATCAATTAATTTTTTTGAGATTGTTATTTAACTTAATACGCAATCTTTCCTAATTTATTTGAAAATTACTATCAAAAAGTCAATATGATAGGTTTGAAGATCAAAAATAAAACTGTTAAAATAAGCTTAGTCAAGTAAAAAAATTGGGTATTGTAAAAAATGGTAGCAATTTGGACTATTTATAGACCATTATTACACAATATATACTTCAGTACCATCAGTAGTAGAGTGCATCCTCAGAATTTAAGACCTGCTATACCCACAAATGAACGATAATTTTATAACTGAGTAAAATGCCATGAAAGCAACAAACATTCGTCAATATTCCTCCATAGCTGCTAGGACTCTTACAATAGTAGGGATAATTATGATTTTGTCTTCTCTACTTGACTTTGTAGTATTGTCAATTCCTTTCAATATAAGTAGTAGAGCATGGCAAATTGGTCTAGTGACACAGTTAGTTGATCGAGGAATTATTCCTATGGTAGGAATGGCCTTATTATTTACAGGCTATTGGGTAACCAGTAATTCTGGCCTCCAAAATAACTCCACATCCTCCATATTAGATTTGAGATTTTGGGGACTTTTACTAGCGAGCTTATTAGGACTAATATATTTGTTACTATTTCCTCTACATTTAAATAATACTCGTCTAGCTCGGGCAGAGGCCATTGAACGAATAAATCAGCAAGCAAGTACAGCTGAAACACAATTAGAAGCTCGTGTCAGTACCAGCGAATTTCAAAATCAGATACAACAAAGACAAAGTCAATTAAAAAATCAATTTAGTACTTTGTTAGGAGATGAAACTAGGCTGAATGAAGCGTTAGAAAATGAACAATTATCAGAGCAAGTGAAAAGCTTGTTAGAACAATCAAAACAAAATCCTCAAATTATAGATGAATTTCTCAATCGTCAGGCACAACAATTACCAACTCAACTTTTAACTAGAATTCGTACTCGCAAGCAAGAATTAGAAGAACAAGCTAACAGCAATTCTTTTAAATCAAGTTTTAGAACAGGTTTTAGCAGTTTACTTTTAGCAGTAGGCTACATTATGATTGGTTGGACAGGTTTAAAAAATATGGGAATTATTAAAGGTAAAGGACGTCGCCAAAATCCTGCTAGATAGTTAATTGAATGCAAAATAATATCTCACAATATTTACAGTATTTAGAGATAAGAACTTTAAATAATTAGGTAGGGCATTCAACAATTAATAATTAATAATTAACAATTAATAATTACCTCTCCTTAAAAACAAGAGGGTTGACGCAAAAGGGAAATTTTTTTTATTTTTTATCCTTTAAAGGAAAGGCTGTAAACCTTAATTATTAGGTAAGAGTTAATTGTTGACAGTAAGGATAAGGTATAAACTTCATCCTAATGATCAATGCCCTACCTTTGAATATCATAATTTCATTTCCGCATTTACGAGCTTAATAACAAAGAGCAGTTACTAAAATTTACCGAATGTTCTCAATTTATATACTGACTTACAACGAAGAGATAGATATCGCTGCTTGTATTGGGTCAGCAATGTTGTCAGATGACATTATAATAGTAGACTCCTTAAGTAGCGATCGGACTGTAGAAATAGCAAAACATTATAATGTAAGAATAGTTCCACACAAATTTGAAAGCCATGGAAAACAACGAACATGGATGCTAGAGGAAGTTCCTACAAAATACGAATGGGTCTATATCCTAGAAGCAGATGAACGAATGACCCCGGAATTATTCAACGAATGCCTAGAAGTAATAAACAGTCAAAAAGAATATATTGGGTATTATGTTGCAGAGCGGGTCATGTTTATGGGGACTTGGATTCGCTACAGCACACAATATCCCCGGTACCAGATGCGCTTATTTCGTAAAGACAAAGTATGGTTTACCGATTATGGTCACACAGAAAGAGAAGTTTGTGACGGTCCCACAAGTTTTTTGAAAGAAACTTATCCCCACTACACCTGTAGCAAAGGAATTTCTCGGTGGATAGAAAAGCACAATCGCTATTCTACAGATGAAGCAGCAGAAACAGTTAGACAACTAGAAACAGGAAACGTATCTTGGAAAAATCTATTTTTTGGAGTTTCAGAAGTAGATAGAAGACGTGCCCTCAAAGATTTTTCCTTACGCTTGCCCTTTAGGCCAATAATTCGCTTCATATATATGTATATTTTCCTGAAAGGATTTCTTGATGGCCAAGCAGGATTAGCTTGGTGTACCTTGCAAGCTTTCTACGAATATCTCATACTAATTAAAGTCTGGGAAATAAAAAATATGCCTGTACCATCATTAACTTCAGTCATCGATGCCAATTCATCAAAAGTAGAAATAGAGGCACAAGGGTGAAATATAACTTAACCATTGGAACAACTGCTAAATAGCTATACTGATTAAGTTGTTGAGTTTACTGATTATATTATGTAGCCCCACCCACAAAGGCTGATTCATAACTTGAGTATTGCAAGGTAAATCAAAATTAATCGTCAATATTCCCCAGTAAAAATCGTAAATCTACACAAAACCTAAATAAATTTAAAGTATGCATCTGAGCGAAATTTCTCATCCTAACCAGTTGCAGGGTCTTTCAATTCATCAATTAGAAGAAATTGCTAGACAAATAAGAGAAAAACATCTAGAAACTGTTGCCACCAGTGGAGGACATCTAGGTCCGGGATTAGGAGTAGTAGAACTGACCCTGGGTCTCTACCAAACTCTCGATCTAGATCGGGACAAAGTCCTATGGGATGTCGGCCACCAAGCTTATCCCCACAAAATTATCACGGGTCGATATCACAATTTCCATACCTTGCGGCAAAAAGATGGGGTGGCAGGTTATCTAAAACGTTGTGAAAGCAAATTCGACCATTTCGGTGCGGGTCATGCTTCTACAAGTATCTCTGCTGCTTTAGGAATGGCCTTAGCTAGAGATATGAAAGGAGAGAATTTTAAGGTAGCAGCAATTATCGGTGATGGCGCTCTAACTGGTGGTATGGCCTTAGAAGCTATTAACCATGCAGGTCACTTACCTAAAACGAATATGCTGGTAGTGCTAAATGATAATGAGATGTCCATCTCTCCTAATGTGGGAGCTATTTCTCGCTATCTTAACAAAATGCGCCTCTCTCCACCAATCCAGTTTCTCAAAGATAATTTAGAAGAACAATTCAAACATATTCCCTTTGTAGGTGAAACCTTTACACCAGAAATGGAAAGGCTCAAAGAAGGGATGAAGCGTTTGGCAGTATCAAAAGTGGGAGCAGTTATTGAAGAATTGGGCTTCACTTATATTGGTCCTGTTGATGGACATAACTTAGAAGAACTAATTACAACCTTCAAGCAAGCTCACGAAATTCCTGGGCCTGTATTAGTTCATGTTTCTACAACTAAGGGTAAAGGATATGCGGTGGCAGAAGAAGATCAAGTCGGCTATCATGCTCAAAATCCCTTTAATCTAGCTACTGGCAAAGCTTTACCAGCAAACAAGCCAAAGCCTCCCAAATACTCTAAAGTTTTTGCCCATACCCTGGTTAAACTTGCCGAAAATAATCCTAAAATTATCGGTATTACTGCTGCCATGGGAACTGGTACCTGTCTGGATAAACTTCATGCTAAGTTGCCAAAACAATATATTGATGTTGGTATTGCCGAACAACACGCTGTTACTCTAGCTGCGGGGTTAGCTTGTGAAGGGATGCGACCTGTGGCGGGTATTTACTCGACTTTCTTACAACGAGCTTATGACCAAATTATCCATGATGTTTGTATTCAAAAGTTACCTGTGTTCTTCTGTTTAGACCGCGCTGGAATTGTGGGATCTGATGGCCCTACTCACCAGGGAATGTATGATATTGCCTATTTACGTTGTATCCCCAATATGGTAATCATGGCACCTAAAGATGAGGGTGAGTTGCAACGGATGGTGGTTACTGGGATTAACTATACAAATGGTCCTATTGCGATGCGGTATCCTCGTGGTAATGGTTATGGTGTGCCATTAATGGAAGAGGGTTGGGAAGCTATTCCTATTGGTAAGGGTGAAATTCTCCGTAATGGCGATGATGTTTTGATATTGGGCTATGGTTCGATGGTACATCCTGCCGTGCAAACTGCCGAAATTCTCAGCGAACATGGTATTGCAGCTACAGTGGTAAATGCTCGTTTTGTCAAGCCTTTGGACACAGAATTAATTTTGCCTTTGGCACAACGTATCGGAAAAGTTGTGACTATGGAGGAAGGTTGTTTGATGGGTGGCTTTGGTTCGGCAGTTACGGAAACATTGATGGATAATAATGTGCTTGCACCTGTGTTACGTTTGGGTGTACCTGATAAGTTGGTAGATCATGCTAAACCTGATGAGTCGAAGGCAGATTTAGGTTTGACTCCTTCTCAGATGGCAGAACGTATTTTGCAGAGTTTTAAGTCGAAGTTATCCACTGTTAACGTTTAATATTTTTGTTGGAAGTTTTTAAATAGACTTCTGGTGAAAAGTTAATTTAGGGAGATTCCATGGAACCTCCCTACAAGTTTTTCTCTTAAAGGCTTATTTGCTGTCTTATTTAATTTTTATTCTTAAGTAGAAAAAGCAAAATTTATGCAAAAGGGGAAATAATGGACAACGCGGTACACCGGAACTATAGCTACATTAAAGTGCATCCGATCGCAGGTGCAATTGGGGCTGAAATCCAAGGGGTAAATCTGGCAGAACCCCTCAAAAGTGAAGTCGTTGAGGAGATTCGCCTTGCCTTTCTCGATCACTTAGCGATCTTTTTCACTAATCAAGAACTTACCCCTCACCAACAGCTTGCCTTCGCCCAGAAGTTTGGTAAGGTAATGGAGTACCCGCTGCTTCAGGGATTGCCTAAATGTCCGCAGATCACACCGGTAGTGAAGTTGGAGCATGAGCGGGCGAACTTTGGGGGTATGTGGCATTCCGATACTACCTATCTAGAGCGTCCACCGATGGGGAGTATCCTCTACGCTGTTGAGATTCCGCCATACGGTGGCGACACTCTTTTCGCCAACCAGTATATGGCTTACGAAACCCTATCGGAAGGTCTTAAGGAGACCCTGCAAGGACTTGTTGGCATCAACACCTCGTCAAAAGCTCATGCCTTTCTAAGCAATGCTAGTCTTGAGCAGGAGGTGATAGTCGGCACCCATCCAGTAGTGCGCACGCACCCAGAAACTGGGAGGAAGGCGCTTTACATAAACACTAACCATACAAAGCACTTTCAGGGGTGGATGGTGTCCGAAAGCCGACCTCTGCTAGACTATCTCTTCGAGCATCAAGTCAGACCGGAGTTCACCTGCCGCTTTCGCTGGCAGCGTGGTTCCCTTGCCTTCTGGGATAATCGCTGCACTCAGCATAATCCGGTGAATGACTATCAAGGGTTCAAACGTATCATGCATCGTGTTACATTGGCTGGGGACAAGCCGTACTGAATGCTGAGAATGTATACCGTTTTACGGAAGTCAAAAGTTAAAAGTCAAAAGTTAAAAGTAAGATTTTATAGGCTTAAAAGTTTGACACTACAGTAATTACAGGAAATTATTTCACACAATAAACAGGGTTTATTACCCTAATTTTTGTTGTTCAAATCACGAAATTTCGTTGATAAGCCCGGTTAAGGAGTTATTGTAACATGGAATATAAATATCACGGTACAGATATAGACGGACCTACTCTCAATCCAGAGGAACTGTACGTTCGGAATAGGAATCTGAACGACCTAATTGGTAATTTGACATTTACTGGGGCTATTTATCACTTATTGATGGGCAAAGAGGCAACTCCATCCCAAGAACAACTTCTCGATCGCTATCTTGCAAGTGCGCTTTCTTCTTTAACAGAGGAGGATACAGCTATAGAAGTGATTAAAACTGTAGTCGCTTCGGGTGCAACTTATTCTCAGGCAATTATTGCAGGGTTAATGGTTGACAAAACGAAGTCATTTGAACAGACGATCGCGCTCGTTGACTTGGAGGCAATAGGATTGGATCGAGACAGTCAAATTGGACTATATTATGTTGGTCTAATTCCTTCCTTAATGGTTATTGCTCTCGAAAGTATCCAGTGGATTAAAGAAAATAAGGAAAAATTTTTTGACCACCAAAAAACTTATGGGAAAAGAGTTTTGACTGAGGGGAAAGACTATATTGAATCTATATTTACGCTTTGTACTAACAGAAATTTTAGCAACTCAACTGAGAGAAAAATATTCAACGATATTATGGTTAGCTTGCATGCTGGTTGGGGGTTTCTTGCTCCCTCAGTTATGTTGCCCAGGGTTGCCACGAGTACGAGAGTTCCTATGCACCAAGCGATCGCAGCAGGTTTTACAGCGGCAGGCCCATCCCATGTTGGAGCTTGCGAAAAAGCAATGGAGTTCTTTACTGCCGTTCACAAACAATGTTCGGGAGATATAGAAGCAGTAACGATCAAGATATTGGAAGATCGCCTGGCTAAAAAGGAGAAGATCCACGGTTTTGGACACCCAATGTTTAAGGCAGATTCAAGAAACCCTCGTCTACGGTCAATTATATCGGAGATCGATATGCGATCGGACTTTCTTCAAATTTATGATATTACGGCAGAGTTTTTGAAAGAGAAACGGGGAATTTATCCAAACATTGATAGCATTAGCGCTGCTGTATTTTTGTCTCTGGGAATGAGACCCCCCTATGGAACAGGACTATTCCTATGTTCGCGGACTTCAGCAATGGTTGCTCATATTCTGGAGCAAAAAGATAAACCTCCTTTTGGTGCTACCAGTGAGGAGATTCGCAAATGGTTTGGTCCTTTTGCTGTTGGTGTGAAGTGAAAATTAATAGATTTGAGAGCATATCAATTAGTATGGAGGTGTGGGGACTAACCCCTACTGCTCCCAGGAGCAAAAGTGTAGAGGCATTGCATAGAAGAATGAATTATAGTTTTAAACTTATAAAGTAAAAGATAGGGTTTACTTTTTCTGCAAAGATTCATCCTTTGGTTTAGCAACGCCCCATTTTTCAGAAGTAAGTTATTCTAGAAATACCAGGAAAAATTTGATGAGCGAAGCAAGGTTAGAACAGTTGGTCAGTGAAGGGAAGGCGACGATACTTTACATTCATGGAACAGCTAGAAGCGGATCGACGATCACAGAAGTTATTTTTGCCCAGCTAGCGGACGGAGCAATCCATCAGCCTTTTGTGGGTCTGTACGACAAGCTAGGGGGTCTCCTGAGACAGAACAAACTTCCCTTTGATGCTGATATATACGAAGCAGGTTGTGGCTTAATTGCCGATAAGATAGAGGAGATGCTCCAGCAGAAAAGCCACGTTACAATTCTGGTGAAAGAAGTTTCTTGTTTCTTTCATCCGCAAATATGGTCCCAATGGATTCAGATTCCCAAAAAGTTTCTGTTCATAATCCGAGAACCTCATTTACAGTATCTATCATGGTTATCCTATATGGCTGACTTGATGTTTAAGGGCAATGGCTTATTAATGGGGAATCCTGCTTTAGTAATGGAGAAGGCTCAGGTTACAGAAGTGGTAAAACTCCAAAGCCTCAAGCCAGCATGGTCGGGAACAACCATTAGTTATAACTTCCAGCAATGGCAGAGGCTAATTCACGATTGGAATTTGCTGCGATCAACAATGACGGGAAGTTCAAAAAAACTGGCAGTTTTGGATTTGATTGAACTCAGGAAAAATCCAGAATATGCAATTGCTAAGACAATTGAGCAATTGGGTTTTGAAGTTGATAATGTCAAGGAGTTTGGTCGGGATTTACTGGCGCAGTCCCAGGAAAAGATTTTCGATCCCAGAGATAGCAACCGCATTCAAGTTAGGAAGGCACGTAATAGTAATGAAATCCAGCCGTTAGTGCTTGGAGAAGCTATAGAACCCCATGCTTTTCCACTTCAGTCACGAGAGCATATTTGGGAACTGATTCCCATTTACCTTGATCTGCTCTACGCACCAGAAAATATGGCTATACCATCTTGGCAGCAATTAGAGCAGACTGTGGCAGGGAGCGAAAGCTTGAAACTAGGAGATATTCATCCTTTTGTTGCTTATGCAATCGCCATTTTTCACAAGCATGAAAAGCCCGCACCAGAAATAAATTCTCTGCTAGATAGTATTGTCAATGGCAAAACGAAAACAGCTCTGGGAGAAGAAAAACTCAACTCAGAATTGTTTGGAGATTCCTTTGCTGTGGTGGATGCTTACTGGCAGCAGGCCAACTAATACTAAATCCAGAATTATTGTTGGCGATCGCCTTCCGTCTGGAAGAAACTATAAAAAACAGAAGAGTAAATCCCCAGATTCCTAAACACGAGGACAGTTAGCCAAATATTAGACATTGCCATTGTCAAGCCAGTTGCGATCGCCGCTCCAATAGAGCCGAAGATGGGAATTAATATCCCATTCAAAACTATATTGATTAAGGCGGTATAACCGTAAACAACAACAGCTTGATTTTGATGACCTGTCATTACCATCAACAAGCCGACAGAGCCACATAAAGCATTCACCAT
The DNA here is from genome assembly GCF_010672695.1 of Okeania sp. SIO1H4. NCBI lineage: Bacteria > Bacillati > Cyanobacteriota > Cyanophyceae > Oscillatoriales > Microcoleaceae > Okeania > Okeania sp. SIO1H4. The sequence goes on along the minus strand of NZ_JAAHGB010000016.1, from coordinate 98,967 downwards.
TTGTCCTAAAACCAAAATCTTTAGCTGCCAGTGAGCGACGATGAATTCCGGCCCAAACAGTCCCATCACAGGCTGAGCGAAGACAATGAGGATAGAACCGATGGCGAGAGAAAACCAGAAAATCCAGACAGTCACCTTGGAGACTAGGTTTTGTAGCCCCTGCTGATCGTTTTGGGTGTAAAGCTCAGTAAAGACAGGTGCAACTACAATATTAATGGTCTGCAAAATAAAAGCCACCCAAATGGCTGTCTTTACTGCCGCACTGTAAATACCCGCCTGCTCAGGTCCAATCAAGGAACCCACCATCACAATATCTGTTTGACTCAAAATAGTTTTAAATCCCACTTGTAATAGCAAAATTAGGGCAATGTCTATCCACTCGCGATAGCAATAAACAGGGGTTGTTACCTCAACCTCTTTGTTCAGTTTGCTCCACAACCGCCAGAACTGAAACGAGAGGGCGATCGCTAGCATCAACATTGCCAGTTCGATTGTTGTGATGCTGCCAAGGGCATGGTTTTTGTGCCAAAAAAACCATCCTCCTAACAGCAATAATATTGGCCAGATTACTTCAGAAGGTGCGTAAGCTAAAGTTACATCTTTCATCCCCCTAGCTGTTTCCAACTGCAACTGCACCAAAGCCTGTAGCGGTACCAACCAAATCCCAATCAGAAGTGGTGTCGCGTAGGCAAAGGTGTGATAATGATTCAGCAACAATATAAGACCTGTACTTGCTAGAGATAGCCCGAAACTCGTCAACACAGTCAGCAACCAGCCACCACGGACGATGCCGCGCAAGCGTCCCCAATCTTGTTTAACTTGGTATTCAGCAATTAAGCGTAACGCTGTGCGAGGCAAACCTAGTCCGGCGGGAATTGCGATTAACAATGACCAAGAGATGACATACTCATAAATGCCGTACTCAGTTTTGCCCATCCATCGTGCCAGAAATACTTGTACTAAGTATGTCAGTGTTAGCCCCGCTAATTTGAGAATTAATGCTACTTTGACATCTTTAATTATAAGGTTTAAATTGAAATTTTCTTGAGTTTGTGGTAATGAGGTTTGAGTCATAAATGCTAATTCATTAATTATTCCAAAGGGCAGTTCTATTCCTCATAGGTACTAGACCAGAAATACTCCTTTAGAAGCTATCCCACTATTTTTAACAAGTTTATTTGTTTAAGTAAAATGTGTTTGAAAAGCTTTATTTTTCGTTTTTAACTATCAACATATTTAGAGTTTTTAGCAAAAGTCTTATTAGTGGGATAGGTTCCCTTTACTAACTGATCGGATCGGGTTCTCACAGCTAACACGACATAATAAACACTATAGAGTCACCATTAGAGTTGTTGGTTTTTCTGAGCATGATCGCTCTTTTATTCCTGAGCGGGTATTATCAGTAATTGACAATTCCCAATTAATGTCAATTGGGAAATTACCAAATCCTCCCAGGCTAGAGTTTACCACATAACCCTAAAATATGTAGATAATACCAATTTGATAAATGTTTGCTACAAATTGTAAATTGCAAGTGGTTATTCCTAATTTCACAGACTCTTCATATCAAGCACCTATTTCTGCGTAAACTTACTGAGCTTTAAAGTATAACACAAATATTTGATATCTCTGTAGATCAGGACTTACGCACAGACACTAAATCCAGTGAAAGCGAATGGCATTCGCCCGTGCATATGGTGTTTTAAAGGTAAATTTGCGTAAGTCCTGTAGATATAATAGTTTGGAGTAGATTGAAACTAAATCTACAACTACCGCTGATTAATTTAGAGTAAACTGTTAAATTATTTAGGAAAAATCAAATACTTATTAAGTATTATTGGTAAATCAGAAATTATGAACAATAGAAATGATTTTAATGTAGTAGTTATTGGAGCAGGTCCAGCAGGTTGTCAATGTGCTAGAAGTTTGGCAAAATTGGGACGCAAAGTTTTATTAGTTGAACAACACGAAACATTTAATAAAAATGACTTTTCTAGTGCTGCAACTCCTCAAGAAACTCTCGATAAATTTGATTTACCAGAAACAGTAGTTGGTAGTTATTGGCAGAAAATTAGTATTGTGACAACTAATGTTAATCATACCTGGGCATCACCAAAAATATTAGGAGCAGTTTTAAATTTTGCCAAACTTAGAGAATTTTTGGCGGGAGAGGTGGAAAGTTATGGCGGTAAAGTTTGGATGGGTTGTCGCTACACAAAAAATTTTCAAGAAGAGGGAAAGACTGTTGTAGAAATGAGGCGTTTCGGAGGTGAAAAATTTACTGTTAGTACAGAAGTTTTGGTTGATGCAACAGGACTAGCAAGAGCAGTAATGTATGACAAAAAAAGTGGGCAACCTCAATTTTTAACGGCTGCGGGAATTGAATATTTAATAGAAGTTGAAGGAAGAGAATATGAGAAATACGCTAAGGATTTGATTTTTTTCTTAGGGCATAAATGGATGCCAAAGGGTTATTCTTGGATTTTTCCTATGGAACCAGAAAAGCACAGATTAAAAATAGGTGTGGCGCGGTTTAATCTAGAACATAAACAAATAGTTGAAACGAAATCTATGAGATGGTATCTAGAATTATTGATTAAAGATTATATGAAACTTGAGGAGTATGAATTAATTGATTCTCATGGTTCAACTGTTAGATATTCTGTGGGATTAAAGGATATTTATTATCAAGATAATATTATTGCTATTGGTGATGCTGTATCTACTATTAATATGTTGGGTGGGGAAGGAATTAGACATGGTATGGATAATGCAGAAATAGCTAGTAAATATATAGAAAAATATCTCGATCAACGCTTATCTAGTTTTCGTTCCTACCAAAGAGAAATGCAGAGACGATATGCCATAAAATGGAACATTTCTGAACAAATGGGGCGCAGAAGATATATGCAAGATAGTGATGAGTTGATTGATAAAGGAGTGAATTATTTAAGATCTTTGACAGTAGAGGATATGATGAATATTTTATTTGCATACAATTTTCAAAAGTTGTATAAAGGATTGGGTAAATATTTACAACGTAAAATAAAGTTAGTTTGGCAACAAGTACAAGCATTCAGCGGTCAGCTATCAGCTATCAGCTATGAGTTATTAACTCATTATTTTGGTAGGAAGAATTAGACATCTCCTCCAAAAGAGGGATTCAACAATTAATAATTAATAATTAATTATTACCTCTCCTTTAAAACGGATAGGATTGACTAATCATGAAAATTTTTCTTTATTATGCCCTTCAAAGGGGAGGCTTTAAACCACAATTTTTGGTAAGGATTAGTAGGGGGAAAGAATTGATAATTTCTGTGGGATAATTAATTTTATTTTTTATCATTTTCTTTGTGGGTTTAATACCCCACCGTCTACACGGTGTTCAAAATTACTTGGGGTGAGAATCCATAAGTAATTTTCCTCCTGTCTCCTGTCTCCTGTCTCCTGTCTCCTTCTTCAATATTGGAGATGTCTATTTAAAATTACTATAATTGTTGGATTGCGCTGTGGCTTAACCCAACCTACTATTTATTTGAATTGGATATTATCTATGATACATGGGGAAAAATTATGATGTCTAAAATTACAGAGGTTAATCCGATTATTTGGCAAAATGACCGTGTTGTATTAATCGACCAAACTTGCCTACCAGGAGAATATAAAACTGTAGAAATTAATAACTCTACGGAGATGGCAAGAGCTATTAAAACAATGATAGTTCGTGGGGCACCAGCTATTGGTGTATCAGCGGCTTATGGAATGTATTTAGGGGCAAAAGAAATTTCTATAACTGATAGAAATGAGTTCTTAAAACAGTTAGAAGAAGTGGCTGTAATGTTACGACAAACTCGCCCAACTGCTGTTAATTTATTTTGGGCAATTGAGCGAATGTTAAAAGTAGCAAATGAAACGAATAGCTCTGTAGAAGAAATTCAAACGGCTTTATTAGAAACTGCTAAAAATATTCAAGCAGACAATTTACAAACTTGTAAAAATATTGGCGATCGCGCAATAGAAGTTTTACCGACTTCTCCAGAAAAATTAAACATTTTAACTCACTGTAATGCTGGTGCTTTGGCGGGTACTGCAGTCTTAAATGTCTTTAGTTCAGCGTGGGGAGGGGGTAGACTAGGGAAAGTCTATGCGGATGAAACTCGTCCCCGTCTCCAAGGTGCAAAACTCACGACTTGGGAATGCGTGCAAGAAGGTATTCCTGTTACTTTAATAAGCGATAATATGGCTGCTCACTGTATGAAACAAGGTTTAATTCATGCTGTAGTAGTTGGAGCTGATAGAATTGCTGCTAACGGAGATACTGCTAATAAAATTGGTACTTATAGTTTAGCTATTGTTGCGAAGGCACATAATATTCCCTTTTTTGTGGCAGCACCTTTATCAACAATAGACTTCAAAATATCTGATGGTAGTCAAATACCAATTGAACAGAGAGATGCAGTGGAAATATATCAAGTAGGAGAAACACGCATTTGTCCGCAAGGAGTAGAATTTTATAATCCAGCATTTGATGTTACCCCTGCGGAATTAATTGCAGGAATTATGACAGAATACGGTACAGTTGCGCCGGGAGATTTGAAACAGTTTCAGGCTCAACTCTAAAGTATAGCAGAAGGAAAGGGGAAAAATTTGGCGTTGTCTAAGTTTTACTTTTGATATGTCCTAACTTTTCCTTCAACTACGCTCGCAGCTAGATTACACAATATTAAATTATTTTACTTGATCTTTTCCCAAAAATCCAGTTATTTTATCACTCCTAAACTTCCTAGTTGTACTATCAAATCTAGCTTCATCAAAACTTCATAATTTATTTTTGTATAAGTATGCACCTCAAAGCTTTATTTGGCAATTAATTCCACTAATTTAAACTACTAAAAACACCATCGGAAAAATTGAAGTTTCAGTAAAGAAGCCCAAAAATCCTTGCAAACAAAATTGGGTAGCGTGATAATACAGATACTGAATTTGAAAAAGCTTTATCTAAGCAGATTCACTTAAATTCACTGGCCTTTAAAAATGTTCTGTCATATCTAACTTACTTCGCAAGCTCTCTGATTGTGCTTGTGGGTAGGTTTAGTTGAACAGTCAGAAGAATTTTAAACTACCTTTTGATTACTGTAAACTTAGCTATTGCTCGATAAGACCATTTACATGATTAAACTTACAACTGTTGCCAAGTATGCTTCAACTGCCGCCCTAGGTGCTACCCTGATTGCCCTAGATACCATGGCAGCCCAAGCATTTACTTTATTTAGCGATCGTGCAGCATTTGATGCAGCAACCCCTAGTCTGACTCTAGAAGATTTTGAGGACAATGGCCTTGCTGATGATAGCGTTTTTTTATTTCCAGTCCTGAATAACGCAACTGCACCCTGGATTGAGCCTGGATTAGAATTCTCTTCTATAGGACCAGCCACCACTGGTATGGTTTTGCTCACAGAGGGTTTTTTTGGTGCACCTTCTGATCTAATTGGTCCTAACGCTTTTGTGAATGACTTAAATTTTGAATTGAGTTTTACAGATCCAATTAATGCAGTTGGCTTCGATCTATTTGGTTTGGCAAATCCTGGAGAAACCACTGTCACTATCCTGGGCACCAGTGGTGAGATAACCTCTCGAGTTGTTCCAGCAAATCTTGTAGGGACTTTCTTTGGAATTTTTGCTCCTGGCGAGTCCATCACAGCAATTCAATTCTCTAATTCAAATCCTGAAGGTTTGGGTGAGCTTATTGATAATGTTGCATTTACCATGGTGCCAGTGCCAGAACCTGCTTCTTTATTAGGTTTACTTGGAGTCAGTGCTTTAGGTGCTATTTCCCTCAAGTGCAAACAGAAGCAAAACAAATAGGTTTACAGCCTCAATTTAGTGCCAACCTAATTATCAAACGACTATTTTTTATTTTACTGGAAGACGTACCTGAAAATATTGAAAATATTAGGTAGGGTATGTCTCCTAATTTTAGCAGTTTTAATAGTTCTCTAAACCACGATCAATCAAAGTTTCAAATGTATTAAGTAAGCCTTACTTAAAGCACTGACTTACCCTTTTATTCACAACGCCAAATTTTGACAGTATTGTCACTACTTCCACTCACAATTGTATTATCATAACCGCTAATTGCCACAGAATTTACATCCTTAGTATGGCCGTTCAAAGTCTTAATAACTTCTCCAGTTTCCATCTGCCAAATCTTAATAGTTTTATCTGCACTGCCACTAATTATTGTTTTTTTATCTAAACAAATTACAGACCTAACTAAATCTGAATGCCCAGTAATTGTTTTGATTAATTTACCTGTTTCTACAGACCATAATTTAATTGTTTTATCACTACTACCACTGACTAAAATTTTACCATCAGGACTAAAAGTAATTGTATTAATATCTCTACTATGTCCGATTAATTTATCTATCAAATTACCTGTTTCTACTTCCCATAATTTAATTACATTGTCACTACTACCACTAGCTAGAATTTTACCATCGGGGCTAAAAGCAACTACATTAATGCCACGAGAATTTTTGATGCTGTACAAAAGTTGACAAGTTTTTTGATGCCAAATTTTAATAGTCCGGTTGTCACTGCCACTGGCAATAAAATCTCCATTTGGGCTAAATACTACTGGCATTGAAACAATAGAATTAGAATGTCTGGATAAACTGCAACTTATGGTACCTGTAGCTAAATCCCAAATATTAATAATTCCACCAACATTACCAATAGCTAGGATATTACTTTTAGGATTAAAAGCAATTGATAAAACTATATTAGAAGCTATAAAAGAGTCTAATAATTCTCCTGTAGATAATTTCCATAATTTAATTGTACGGTCAAAACTACCACTAGCAATCATTTGATTATCTGGGCTAATAGCAACTGATGAAACTGAACTTAAATGACCGGAAATAGTTTGAGGTTTTCCCCAAGAATAAAGATGTAATCCTGGTACATAATTTGTATCTTTGAGAGAAATTTTTGGGAATGAAAATTGGAGTAAAGATTGTGTAGGTGGGGGTGGTAATTTCCCGTACTTCAAATCTTTTAAGACATCTGTAGCAGATTTATAACGTTTGTTTGTAGCTGCAGTAATTAATTTATCGAGAATATTTCCCAATTCTTTGCTAATCGGATTATCGATTAAATAATCTCGCCATACCCATTTATTTTCCCCAGTATCAAATAGTTTAAATGGAGAAATATTGGTCAGTAAATTGATACAGGTTACGCCTAAACTGTATAGGTCGCTGGCAAAATTTGCTCTACCTTTTAGTTGTTCTGGAGCTACATATTCGGGAGTACATAATATTGTGCCTGGTTTAAATATTGGAGTTCCAGTTAACTGTTTTGCTACATCAAAATCTACTAATACAAATTGACCTTTTATTCCTGCTTGATAAGCAGAATTTGATGGTAAACGACGAATTATATTTTCAGGTTTAATATCTTGATGAATAATGTTGTGGGAGTGAATAAATTCTAGCACTGGCAGCAGACTATTTAATAGTTCTCGAATTTGATATTCGGAAAATATTCCTTCTGTTTCTAAAACTTGAGCTAAGTTTTTTCCAGGTATAAATTCTTGGACTAAATATTGACAATAATCATCATGTAAATTTGCTAATAATTCAGCTATTTGGGGATGTTTTCCTAAAGTATCTAATTTTTCTGCTTCTTTTTCAAACAAAGCGATCCCTCTTTTTATATCTACTTCATTTTGTGAGATAAAATAAAATTGTTTAATTATACATGGTGGTTTAGAAGGTTTGTCTTGATCTACTGCTAAATAAGTTTTGCTGAAACCTCCTTGACCAATCATTTTAATGGCTCTATAGCGGTCTTTTAAAAGTAACATAGAACCACAAGGTAGACAAATTCTAGCTTCTGGTGGAGAATTAGGATTTTTGCAATTTTCTTTAAGGCAGTAATTCATCTTTTTTTTCTACTCTCCTAACGATAAAATTTAGTCAGCACACCATATTAACGAAGTCAGAAGTCAGAAGTCAGAAGTCAGAAGTCAGAAGTCAGAAGTTAACCCACCCCTCGCCCCTCCCCCTCCCAGGAGGGGAAGTAGGGGATTTGAGCAACTCTCCAAAAATATTGTGCCTTAAAAGGCGGGGTTTTAGACCCATGTTATTTTGATAATTTTTGAATTTTAACTTTTGACTTTTGACTTAAAAAAGGTGCTTTAGAAGAGCTTAATTGACATAATAATAATTTTTGACTTTTGACTTTTGACTGTTGACTTAAAAAAGGTGTTTTAGAAGAGCTTAATTGACATAATAATAATTTTTGACTTTATAATTTTTTGACTTTATAATTTTTTGACTTTTGACTTTTGATTTTTGACTTTGTTACTCCTGTTGCCAAATTTTAATTGTATTATCACTACTACCACTAGCTAAACTCTTTCCGTCCTGAGAAAAAGTAACAGAATTAACATATTTTAAATGACCTTCTAAATTAGCTATTTGCTGACCAGTTTCCCAATGCCAAATCTTAATAGTTTCATCCTCACTACCACTAGCAATAATATCTCCTTGAGGACTAAAAGCTATGGCACAAATATCTCTTGAATGTCCTTCCAAAGTCTTTAATATTTCACCTTGGTCTATTTGCCAAATTTTAATATTTCGATCGCGACCACCACTAACTAAAGTTTTACCATCACAGCTAAAAGCAACCGCATAAATATAATGTATCCCTTGATAATAATTGCATAGAGTCTGAACAGCATTACCTAAATTTAGATCCCATAATTTAATCGTATTATCTTCACTTCCACTCGCCAAAATTTTGCCATCAGGACTAAAAGCAACCGCACGCACTGGTCGTGAATGCCCAGTCAAAGTCATTATCACTTTCCCATAGCTAGGTTCATAAATATCGTCCCCAAGTCGCCAAATTTTAATATTATTATCCTTACTTGCGCTAGCCAAAATTTTGCCATCGGGACTGAAAGCGATCGCCGTTACTCCCTTAGAATGACCAAAATATTCTCCCAGACTCCAGTCACCAAGAATACAAAGAAGTTTCCCCGTCTTAACTTCCCAAAGTCTAATAGTTTTGTCTTCACTCCCACTAGCTAATATTTTGCCATCCCGACTAAAAGCAACAGAGTTGACATAACCCGAATGTCCAAACATAGTCAATATTTCTCTGCCACTATCTACTTGCCACAACTTAACAGTTTCATCCTCACTCCCACTCGCCACAATATTGTCATCAGGACTAAAAGCAACGGAACAAACCCATTTTTGATGACTGGTGAGAGTATGTAGACATTTCCAAGTTTGAGTTGCTAGGGGTTTAGGTGTAACCTCCGGAGTTTGGATAGCAGTTTGATCTTGAATATGAGTCAAGTTGACTTGAGTATTAGCATTTAAAGTTTTGATGACTTCGTAAACAGACTGATAGCGACGGTTAATAGCATTTTCCACTAGTTTATCTAAAACATAACCCAACTGTTCGCTCACAGAATTACTCTTTAAATAACGTCGCCACACCCAAGTACCGTCACCCACATCAAATAACTCAAAAGGGGAAACGTTGGTCAAAAGGTGTAAACAAGTCACCCCCAAACTATATAAGTCACTTGCAAATACTGCTTTGCCTCGGTTTTGTTCTGGAGCGGTGTATTCCGGAGTGCCAATAGTGGTACCTGTTTTCAAGAGTGCCGTTCCGAGAGCATATTTGGCAGCACCAAAATCTACTAATACTAACTGACTGTTACTGTTTTGACGACGAATAATATTGTCTGGTTTTATGTCACGGTGAATAACGTTGTGAGAGTGGATAAACTGCAACACTGGCAGTAAATTATTGAGTAAAGCTTTAATTTTCTCTTCATTGTAAGGTCCTTCGATTTCCAGAGCTTGGCCTAGATTTTGTCCGGCGATGAATTCTTGCACTAAGTATTGTCGCCCATCCTGGATGAAGTGGGCCATTAATTCGGGGATTTGGGAATGTCTGCCCAATTCGTCTAATCTTGTAGCTTCTTTTTCAAAGAGTTCGGCAGCTTTGCTGATATTGTTTGTGCCTTGGGATGCTGGAAAAAATTGTTTAATGACGCAATAGGGTTTGGAGGGTTTGTCTTCGTCGATAGCTAAGAATGTTCTGCCAAAACCTCCTTGTCCAATGAGGTTAAGGGGACGATAGCGGTCTTTGAGTAGTAGTTTTGAGCCACAGTTTTGACAATATATATTCCAGTCTGGGTTTTGGGGAATTTGACAGTTGGGGTTGAGGCAATGACTCATGCCGATGATTTTTAGCTAAGGATAATATGGCGCTACGCGCAAGTCAAAAGTCAGAAGTCAGAAGTCAGAAGTAATCCCTGACTACCTTTGAGCATTTATAAATGTCCTAACCTATTTGCGTAGTGCTATATTGATTATATTTTGCTTAGGAATTTTTGACTGAATTTGATTATTGGAGTTTATCAATTTATTGTCACTTTTTAAGAATAGGCAAGATAAGTTTTGAGAGTTTTTTATCAACTATATTGTTGTTTCTGTCAGAATTGGCTTAAGTTAAACATAAATTAATTTTTCTTGGTTTTTGTGTGAAGTAGCATTCGCGATCGCTTTTGTAGAAGGAAGAAGGAAGTCAGAAAACTGGTGGAGAAGCAAATTAGTGAAATTTTATCAAGGGAATGTTTTTAGTATCAGTTAAGCGTATGTTATTTACTTCATTATTATTATTGTCAAAAGATTCTGCTGGTTTCATTGTGCTTAACTTATTAATGGGTATTGAAGGGAATCTCATTATTATCTATCCATTTAAGGAAACTGTTCTACTTTGAGTATCCTAACTTCCAAAAATAAAGTTATTACTTGATGTTTATTTCTGTCAAAATCTAATTTTTCAACCTTAGTTATTGACTAAGCAAATATCTACAAATGGAGTTAATACTTGACCCGTCCACAATCCTTCAATTACTTAAGTTTGTTTGTTAAGAAAGTCATAGCATTCTTCAGTATCTTTCTAATGTTCATATATCAACCGAAGTTGATACCGTTCTGAATGGAGAGGTTGAATAAGTAATCTCTCACCTCTAAATGAGGTACTAAAACCATAGTTTTTACCACAAAGCCAACAGATTTTGGCATCAAGAAAAAAGCTGATACTTTCTCCCGGTATAGCTAAAATAAAATCAGATTTTAGTGGTGCAGCGGAGGTCAACCACCCTATATCAAATGGTACACTTGCACCATCTTTAGCCCTAATAATCTCAGGAAATAATCCAAAAGAAAAACTAAAGTAAAGAGGGCGATCGCTATTATTGGTAATCCTAATTCCTATCTCCACCGGATATCCTGGGGACGGATGTAAAGGTCGTGTTGATAGATGTTTTCCTATATCCGAAAGTTTTTGAATTAGGTCTTTTTTAGGAAGCACTAATACCTGTTATGGCACTAGAATTTTAAAGCTAATACCATTAACTTCGATACAATTACTTTCATTCATAAAATATAATTTTTTTTATTTCCTCCTCAAAAATTACATATATATTAGACATCTCCAAAAATTAAAAATTAAAGCAATTATCCTACAGAAATTATCAATTATTTTCCCCTACTCCCTACCCCCTCTTTTATAGAGATGTCTATTGTCTAAAAACATACTAATGCAGGATGGCAGAAATAACTGGTTACAAAATCCTAAAACAATTACAAATCAATACTTTTGACTTTTAACTTTTGACTTTTAACTTCCGCGTAGCGACACTAACTCAACTGCACAACAGCTTGCTCATTTAATAAAATTTCATTATTCAATAAATCTTCTACTGTTATTCTGAAAAATCTAGATTCATCGACCCAAAACAATACCTTAATTCGATCGCTTCCAGGATTTCCGGGAGGATTTAATTGAGCAATACTACGACCTCCCTCTCGGTCATTTAAAGGTTTTACTACTGTTTGTTCTCCAGATATTTTGCGAGTAATTAGGCGATCGCCATCGAAATAAACTTCTGTGCCGCCAGACTTAACCTCCAATTCTCCTAAGAGAGTTCTATAATATGCTATTATATTTGCTTCAATTTATCTTTAATCTCTTCTAACTTACATTCCCATTCTCTAAGTTTGATTAATTTGTTTTCCAATTCTTGCATTTGTAATGATTGTACTGTTTTTACTCGAGTTTTATCTTGTTCTGAACTAATCGATTGCAACTTACTCCCATACAATTTCCATGTATAACGATTATTTATAAAATGATCGTCATTGTCCTCTGGTACATGAAACTCTTTTTTTAAGATTCCTGTTTCTAAATCTAGAGTTTTTTGAAGAAAGTCACTATAAGCTAGATTATTTTTTTGACAAAAACTATTTAATATTTTATTAAACATAATACTTCTATTTGTTCTTTCATATATATCAGGTAGACAGTCGAATAAATATTTTTTTAGCTCTTTAACTTTCTCTTTATTTTGAACTGCACGAGTTATTTGTCTATGTACTTTTCTAAGTGCATTCTTCTGACTAAAAATAGATGGTAAATTAATACCCAAAATATAAATTAGCCTTTTTTCTAATCCTAAACTGTTAATAAAATCAAAATACATTGAGATTACTTTCTCAGCAAAATCAAGAAACTTTATATTTTCTTGCTTCACAACCAATCTGTAATAATATCCTAGATCGACATCTACTTAACCAAACTTTAAAATTAGTAAATCTAAATCTTGATGCTCATAAATTGTTTGTCTGATTTTATCGGCAACTTTTAAGGTAGATTCTCTCTTACCAAAACCTGTCATTGGAGCTCCCGGTATTTTATATAAATGAACTTCTATGTTTTTGTACCTTTGGTGGGGAGCAAAAAATTGAGAATAGGAGTCCCCAAAGATAACATATTTTTTCTTTCTATCTAGATTTTCTCCATAACCATATACTAAACGATAATTAAACATAATACCATCAACAAATATATTAACTCAACTGCACAACAGCTTGCTCATTTAATAAAATTTCATTAGTTAATAAATCCTCTACTGTTATTCTGAGAAATCTAGATTCATCCACCCAAAACAATACCTTAATTCGATCGCTTCCAGGATTTCCGGGAGGAATTAATTGAGCAATATTACGACCTCCTTCTTTATCATTTAAAGGCTGTACTGAAGTTTCCTCTCCTGATATTTTGCGAGTAATTAGGCGATCGCCATCGAAATAAACTTCTGTCCCACCAGACTCAGCACCTAACTCTCCCAAAATTAATTCAATACTGGGTTGACTATTCACCGAAGCACCCAAAACCAACTCCACAGGATTACTCATTGGATATGGTTGACCAGACTTAATCAAAGGATGCCAACTATGAGCATTTTTCCTTCTATCCCAATAGCGGATACCATAACTGTGATACAAAAAGTCCTTAACCTCAACTCCTTGAGTTAATTGCAATGCTCCCTGAGAAATTGCTTCAAAAGGTTTTTCACAACGAATTTTTGCAGCATCAAAATATTCTTTTACCCACCTTTGAACTGCTGGTATTTGTACTGTTCCTCCCACCAATAAAACAGCATCAATTTCTGATAATTCTATTCCTTGTCTTTTTGCCTGCTGTAAAACCTGATTCATGGAATTATCAAGACTGACAAAAAATCCCTTTTCCTTGAGAATTTCCTCAAAGCCATCTCGCCCTAATTCCAACTCATAACTTTCTAAATTTTCATCATCAAAATAAACTTCCGTTGCCTGCTGTTGTAAAGACAATTGAATCTTTAACTTTTCTGCCAAACGAGTAGTTAAAGGAGTCTTTTCAATACCTTGATTTTTGACAAAATAATCCACTAACCAATTATCAATATCCGACCCCCCTAAATTCTGTCCTGATTTTGCCAAAACTCTGGCAATTTTTGGCTTTTGATTTGAACTTTTACCAAAAGATTTTTCACCCCATTTCAGAATAAAACCCAAAGGTTGTTTTTGTATCGAATTATCCAACCGCACCAAAGATAAATCTAAAGTTCCGCCACCAAAATCAACCACCAATAAAATTTCTGCCTCTTTCATTGCATAACCTAAAGCTGCGGCAGTAGGTTCATCAATCATTCTTACTTGGTCAACCTGTAGAGACTGGCAAACCTCACCCAACCAATTACGATAAGCCTCAAAACTATCTACCGGAACAGTAAAAATTAAAGATTCTACAGGCAAAGGCACTTTCCGAATACCAGCTACAACTTCTTGTAAAAATAACTCTCCTACTTGTTCAAAAGAAACTATTTGACCATCAAGTTCAGGCAAAAACCCTTTAATATCTGAGCCAATACCCCGTTTAAAATTCCGAAAAAATCGAGAGTCTGTATTAATATCGTAACCTTTATCTCTAACTTGCTGACCTATTACTACTTTCTTTTCAGCAGCATTTTCCACATAAACTAAACTAGGAATTAGAGGTGGATTTTGTCCAGAAATAATTGACAAACCTGGTAATTTAACAATTTCAGGCTGTTGAGTTGTTTGATTCCAACGGGAGATTACCGTGTTACTTGTTCCAAAGTCTATCGCGATCGCCATTCAGCTATCCAATTTAATATGCCATATTACTCAGAATTATAATGAGGATAGCTTGATTTATCAATCACAAACAAGAATAGACATCTCCACCAAATGAGGGAATAGGGAATAGGGAATAGGGAACCCACCCCTCGCCCCTCCCCCTCCGGTGGAGGGGAATAATTGATAATTTCTGTACGATAATTGATTTTATCATTTTCTTTGTGGGTTTAATACCCCACCGTCTACACGGTGTTCAAAATTACTTGGGGTTAGAATCCCCATGTAATTTTCCTCCTGTCTCCTGTCTCCTGTCTCCTGTCTCCTTCTTCAATTTTGATTTTTGGAGATGTCTAATGAGGTAACTACTAATTACCTTCAAATCAATCTTAACCACCAGGTAATTGGGCTAAATATTCACTGACTAAAATAGCGATTCATCTTCTTTTATATATAGCAATCCTAAATTGGTTGTGGCAAAATTCCATACTGAAAAAGTTTGGGAAAATCGAATATTTGACCATAGCGCAAAAAACTTAAATAGCCACTTAACTATTTTCAAAGAACTACAAAGATGATCAAACTGTCTGATGAATTTTTTGACTTGTAACCAAATCTCTTCAACAGGGTTTTGCTCCGGGGCATTCGGGGTAAATTTTGTACAATTTATCAACCATTCCTCTTCTTGTAAATCTTGATTAATTTTTATCAAATATTCTCGAAATTCTCGATAATTATAATAAGTTGTGGCATCCCAAAATATTGCCAATCTTTTTCCCGTTCTTTGCCGTTGCAAATATTTGATAAACTCTATGGTATTTTCAGTATTTCCACTTTGATACTATTGAACTATAAATTCCTTTGTTTGGTAGTCTAAAGCTCAATAATAAGTCTGTCTTTCCTTTTAATTTTTCATCGTAATTTCTATTCTTTTATCTGTTTTTCCCCAAGCATAACCTAATACATCCCCCCATAGCAGATGACATTCGTCAATTATAAACACTGCTTGGTTTCCCGCTTCTATTTCCGGTTGCCATTTTGCCAATTTATCCTCTATTTCTTTTTTTTTGCTTTCACTTATTCATCATTTTTAGCTGGATGATTTTTTTGAATTTTTTTCCAACTTATTTCAGCCTCTTTGAGTAAGTTATAATAACTCTGATAGGACTCAAAAACGACGTTATATTGGTTCTGTAAATAGTTTTGCAACTCTGATAATCTCAGATAATCTTGTTCTCTCAACTAATCAATTGTTCTCTCTTTTTCTTCAGCCTTTAAGTAACCTTTATGCAGACAGACTCTTCCTGCGGAATGCTACGCAAACAGGCATTTTTTGACCAGAAAATGTGTAAGTACCACTAACTACAATTAGTCTAAACTGCAAAACTGTCTAGTTTGCTTCTGAAGCCAGTTTCCTTAATCCTATCCAGAAAATACAAAGGATGAAAAAAAATAAGATAGGTAGTATTAAATTGGTAGGGTAGACTAATTCTAAAGTTCCAATATACCCATATTTATCCTCAAAGTCATAAACTTTTCTTTCTCCATCAAATTCATATAAACGCCTCCATAATGAAATTTTAGCTTCATCAAGGTTTGCAACTCTTTAATTTCTGTATTTTATTTAATCCTCATTCCTTAGTTCAGCGATCGCTATCTGAAAAGTTTTAATTATCAATCTCAGCTTCTAATTTTAAAATTTTCAACTTTGTCATCAACCTCTGACAAAAAACATCAAAAAAAGCCTAAATTAGCTAACGGAGTTTCAATAGTTTCAGCCTTTCCATGATAGAATTAACAAAGAATAATCCAAGGGTGTTTATAACCTAATGAGATTTTTCAGCCCAAAACCATGATTATTTCGTTGTTTTTTAAGGAATTACCTTATATTTCTTCAACGATGATGAACTAATTTTCATCAGTTGCTCTAACAATGGTTTGACATAGTTAAAAATATATGATATAATCTAATAGCTTCCAAACTCAAACTAGAGCAACTATATATTTTTAGTCCTGTAACAGTTTTGGCAATCGTCCTCTCTGAAATTGACAGAAGAGACATTTTCTCCGCTATAAAGTGACTTTTTGGGTAGAATTCGGGCGTTGCACAGTGGCGAATGATTTGATATTTTTGATTGAATTTGATTTTGGATTTGATAATTGCTAGAATAATTAATATTAGGTTTTTTTAGTCAAAGTCTAAACCTCTTTTTGGCAGTATCATTCCATAATGTGCAACCCCAGAATTCGTTGTGAAAAGTCAATTTAGAAAAGATCAAAATATCAAAGCCCTAAAAAAGCTCTCCCTGTGCTGTATCGATTTGATGCGATTTTTTGCCTAAGTTTTGTTTAAGTCCCACTCAGGAAACTTGCTAGTAACTCTACCAATTATTTGTTGGGAACTTACAAAACCGAAAGAACGACTATCACTACTTTCTTCCCTATTTTCTCCCACCAAAAAACAGTCGCCATTTTCATCAACAAAGGCAACCCGTTTAATTATTTTCAAATCTTGGCGATGGGGATGTTTAGCCACCACCAAATCATCTATTTCAGGTAAACAGTGGCGGTAGGCTTTAGTGTCAACAAGAATATCCTCCCCTGGTTTGAGTAGAGGAAACATCGACACCCCTGTAACACAAAAGCGTTGACGCAATCTCAACAACCATAACAATAATTCTTTATTATCGCTTGTTTGTATCAACTTTTTGCCTACCACCTCAAACTAAAAAAAATTAGCTAGCCTTGTACCAAGTTACCTCACGTTCCTTAGTAGCCCAGAACATATTATGGATTTTCTCCACAGCAGCTAATAATTCATTAGCATGATCCAAATTAACTTCCACTTTACAAGCAGAGCAAAGTTTAGCAGCTTTCCAGAAAGTATCGTGGAGGTCTGGATACTTTTCTAAATGCACGGGCTTAAAATAATCAGTCCAGAGGATGAGCAAATCTTCTTTAGTCTTCTGAGCCTGCTCTTCCTTAATAGCAATATAGCGAGAAAGAGTATTAGCAGTCTTATGGTCTCCTGCTTTTGGGTCAAGGTCTAGAATTTTCTTAGTCATAGACACCACTGCCTCAGCATAAATGCGAGCAGAAGCGGGGTCATAAACACCACAAGGGCCATCGCAGTGAGCACTAACTTCTGGTGCTGGGAAGGACTTTCTAATCTGAGAAGCAATTCTGTTGAGCATAGTTTTCTAAGATATTACTATCTGTATAAAAAATGTAAAGTAATGTTACGATGAAATAGTGGTTCAGAAGGAAGAATTTTCCTAATAATTTCCACCTACCCTAGTTTAAATCAAAAGTGTGGGTATTTATAAATTTCCGATAATCCCCACCTACCCTAGTTTAAATCAAAAGTGTGGGTATTTCTGATTTTTAATTTTTGATTCCTTTATCAAGATAAACCTATGCCATTTTCAATTGATACAGCTCGCAATATCTTTCCCAACACCTTATCAGCTGACATAGTGCCAGCCACTATAGCTCGCTTCAATCAGCTAAGTGCAGAAGACCAACTAGCTCTCATTTGGTTCGCCTACCTAGAAATGGGCAAAACAATCACAATTGCTGCTCTAGGAGCTGCCAATATGCAGCTTGCAGAAATAACTATGAATGAAATTAAACAAATGAGCTTCCAGGAGCAGACCCAAGTCATGTGTGACCTGGCTAACCGCTCCGATACTCCAATGTGTCGGACATATGCCACCTGGTCTCCCAATATCAAGTTGGGTTTTTGGTATCAACTTGGAGAATGGATGAATCAGGGACTTGTTGCTCCTATACCAAAGGGTTATCAGCTTTCTGCTAATGCTTCAGCCGTATTGGGAACTATTCAAGGATTAGATTCTGGTCAGCAAATCACAGTTTTGAGAAATTCTGTGATTGATATGGGTTTTGATGTTAAAAATTTGGGCAACTATACCCGAGTTTCTGAACCTGTAGTTGCTCCAAAGAATATGGCAGAGCGAACTAAAGTTACGATTCAAGGTGTTGATAATCCTACTATCTTGAATTACATGAATAACTTGAATGCCAATGACTTTAATGCATTGATTGAGTTATTCACTCCTGACGGTGGCCTACAACCTCCTTTCCGTAGACCAATTGTGGGCAAAGATGCCGTTTTGCGATTTTTCCAAGAAGAATGTCAGAACCTCAAGTTAATCCCAGAGCAAGGAATTTCTGAACCTGCTGAGGATGGTTATACTCAGATTAAGGTTACTGGTAAATGCCAAACTCCTTGGTTTGGAGCTGGTGTAGGTATGAATATTGCTTGGAGATTTTTACTCAATCCTGAAGGTAAAATTTTCTTTGTAGCGATCGACTTATTGGCATCTGCCAAGGAGTTGTTAAATTTGGCTCGTTGACATTCTCTCCCATTAAATCAAAGATTATAATGGGAGATTCCCAAACCTCACGATTTAGGCTTACTGCTTGAGTGGCACTTATCTAGACTGTTGCCAGTCCCCGACAGTACGCCTAGACAGTCAATTTGCTCCACGATCTGCCCGACCGCAATAACACCTCGATGACAAATCACTTTTGCTGCTGCCACATCACGGTTTATTTCGTATTCGCATTGAGGGCATTTATGTTCGCGCTCAGGCAGGTCTTTTTTACCTGTATGCGCTC
Source organism: Okeania sp. SIO1H4 (assembly GCF_010672695.1). NCBI lineage: Bacteria > Bacillati > Cyanobacteriota > Cyanophyceae > Oscillatoriales > Microcoleaceae > Okeania > Okeania sp. SIO1H4. The sequence continues at coordinate 79,801 of NZ_JAAHGB010000016.1, read as the reverse complement.
CACAATTTGGACAAATTTGACTGGTATATCTGTAGTCTATCTGGCCAAAATAAACCCCTCGTTTTCTGCATACCCAAGCCAAAATATTGAAAAACTGACCAAACCCAGCATCTAAAGTATGTTTACCTAACATTCCTTTGGCCTAGCATCTAAAGTCTAGGTCTTCCACAAATATCATTCCTGCTTGGTCGCATAAATGATGAGCTAATTTAAAGTGAAAGTCTTTTCGAGTATCTGATATTTTTTGATGAAGTCTTGCTATCTTTTGGTTAAGTTTATATCGATTCACTGAAGGCTTAGATTTTAACTTTAACCTACGTTGCAGTAATGTCAACTCGCTTTGTAGTTTGGTTAAAAACTTTGGACGTTCAATCAATTCACAATTCAGTTGTTGCTAAAAATTTATCAAGTCCAATATCAATCCCTAACGGGTGTCCAGAAGCAGGGGGATCCGGAATACTCACAGGACTTTGTACAGATAACATGACAAAATACCCACTTGCTCGTCTGACAACCCTAACCTGTTTCAGTTTAAATCCTTCTGGTATTGGTCTAGATAATCTCATCGGAACTAATCCAATTTGAGGTAGTTTTATATACTCGTTGGAGATGGGATTATTTTTGAACTGAGGGAAGACAAAGGACCTCATTCTGTACTTGTTCTTAAAACAAGGAAAGTCATAACCCTGCTGTTTCATGTTGTTAAATGCTCTTTGTGACATACTCCCACACTAACCTGACGGTATAGTGTGGGCTTCTCGTTTCACAGTCCCGGTATCCCGTCGGACTCCACGAGCTTTAAGAACTAGATGCCCCACCGCTCTTTTTGCACATAAAAAACTGCTCACCTAGTTCCGGAATAAGATTTTACGTTTTCCCACAGTTGACTAGGAATTCGGGCCAATAACCCCATATCCTATTAAATTTTCATGGTTCATTACTGGCGGCGATTAGCTCAAACCAGCATAGTTCAATGATAATATAAAAGTTTGTAAATTAATGGGACATCGAGTCCCATTAATTTACCGCCGATTCATCTCACGCCATAATCACAGATTATGGCGTGAGATGAATCGGCGATTTAGCTAAATTCTTGAGAACTTGCTGTAAGACTTGAGCATTTGTTCTTTTCAGCTCTGGGTTAGTTTTTTTTGCTTTTGTTAAGTTGATCCCTTGTCTATTGTAGTTAGGGTAAGGTGTATCCGTAGGAATAACGTACTCTTGATGCAATGAACAACAGTTAACTGCACATTTCCTACTGTTAATCCAGTCTTTTCGCTCTCTTAAGGCATAATTCCAAACTTTTCTACAGACTACCAGCATATCTTCTATAATGGCCACCTGTTCTGGAGAAGGGATTAACTTAAATTCGTAGGTTAGTGTGAGCATATTTCTATTGTTTCATAGTTCTATCTCAATGGACTGCTCATTGTTTGTTTTGCAATTCATCTCCTGGTAAATGGGAGATTATACCGGGAGTCCTCAAAGCTCCATTTCAAACAGAACACTCTTTTTTTTGTTAGGATTTAATAAAATTGCCTTGTAAATTAATATAAATTTTATTTTATCTAGCTACTGAATTAGATTATATATGCTACTATTAACAACTACATAAAAAATCATAATCACACATAGATTTTTAAGAAAATAAAAAGGATGATGCAACTTACTAATACTCAGTGGTCTATAACAGAAGAAAAGATTGCCCAAGCAGCTTTAGAAAAAGCTAAAGAACGAGAAATCAATGCCTTAATCACAACAGTGCGCCAGCAAGCAAGTGGAATTCAAGAATTTGATGATTTATGGTATCTACATGATTTTCTCAGTGCCAGAAGATACGATCTAGATGGCAAGTATGACTCCAGAAATGCAACTGTAATTTTTGCTCTAGCTGGCTTAGTAAAAGAGGGATGGTTAAAGCTTGGAGAGCTGGAAGGCTTGGATAAAGAAAAGATTACAAAAGTATCTGCCATGACCCGCATTATCTAATATAATCTAAATCAAGGGCGGGTTGTGAAATGAACTGCTGTTCCATCTAGACCCGCACTCTTTAAGCTTGATTGTCTGGCAGTAAATTTGGTAAGACGCGATCGCAACAAAATAAAGTCCCTGCAGCGACACATAGTGGAATACCTAAAAAGTTAACTATAGGAATGGTAATTAAACCTTGACAAATTAACCCAAAAGTGGCGCTTGCTGGTAAACTACGACGCACTACTGTTAACTTCTGTCGAAATTTTAATTTTCTTCTCTCCAAAAATCCATCAAAAAAGTCAAGACAAACAATGGAAGTTGTTAAAGTTATACCACCAATAGTTGCGATTAAAGAACCTCCAGGGAGAAAGTTGAGCAGCAATATCGGTAAACCTATTACTAAAAGTAATCCAACTTTTTTTAACTCAAAGAGTATTGCTCGCCAAATATCTCTGAGAGAGTTTAATAAACTTGGAGGAGTTTCAGGCAATGTTCCAGTTCTAATTTTTTCTAATTGTTCAGAAAGTTGACCATAAAAAGGTGAACCTAGAATAGTTCCAAATTGTACTAACAAAAATCCAATTATCAGCAATAATATTGCGAATAGAATAACTTGTACAAGTTTATATAAAATATTATCTATATAACTTAAGAAGTTTAACCATGTTGGTAATTGAGCAATTAAAGCATCAAAGCTTAAAGATAAGTTCTTAAAAATAGTATTAATTAAATCAATTCCTGGTAGGAGTAAACTAAGATAAAGAAGAATACCTACCACGATATTAATCAAAATTGGCACAACTATATAACCTATTAATTTTGGATTTTTGAGAAATATCGTTAAAGCACGAAAATGGTAAGTTGCCCCTGCGAATAATCCGATAGGAGTCTCAAATATAGATAATATTGACTTAATTTTTTTTTGTTTTACCATGAGTTAATTGAGAGTAGTTATACCAAATTGATAAATTTTTGCTACAAATAGCTTAGGATATTTCTTAGGAGTCAACCCACCCCTAACCCCTCACAGGAAGAGAACTCAGGAAGAGCAAGTCAGAATGAATGGCTTTAATGGCAGTTTTTAGGTATGAATTTATCTTTTTAGTCCAAAAAGTATCTCCTATAAAGTAGGGACGTTAGCGGCAGCTCTGCGTTAGCAAATGGCCATTCGTCCTTGCAGCCCTTATTATTCGTAACATTCTTTTTTTATCCTTGGTATTAGAAGTTATAACAGTGTGCGCTGGTATATTTACAAATTGCAGGAGGCGCCCAATAGCTAAAAGTCTTATATTATCGGCAATTTATTCCCCCTATTGCCTGTTGCCTGTTGCCTGTTGCCTGTACACAACGCTATAGTAGCTATAAGAGGTTGTTTGTGAACAAAAGATTAAGTAGAATATTTGACAGCATCCTTACCATTTTCTGGAATAATAGTTGGTTCTTCTGTGACGCACCCCATGAGTTAGTGGAGATTCAGATTTTTTGTAGAGGAAAAATCCCTACTCTATAGAAGTATTAAATTATTTGTAGAAAATCAGATTGTTATACATATTTCTATTTAGCTTCTCTATTTTTCAATTATCCCCAGAATTTTAGATTACTAACTAACTACAATAGAAAGTTATATCAAGTCTGATTAATTAGCCACAATCAAAATATTTTCTCTGATAAATTTCCTCATTTTCCCTATTACCCATTCCCTAAAATTTTTATTGTGGGTATTTAATCAGACTTGATATTAGCGTTTCTCAGTCTAATGAGGTACACCTATCTTGATTTGTCTTCTATTCCCTGTTCCCTATTCCCTAAAACCAACAAATTTTGTACCTCACGCTTCTTGGGAATGACTATATATATTAGCTATATTTAACATATAAAAATTATGGGATGATAGAAGATTTATATTAGTAAATCAACTAATAATGTTTAGTTTTAATCTCATCCCAAGACCAATTATAGTAACCTATAGTTTACAGTGGATCAACCCAACCGTAAGGGTCAGTCACTTTAGCTGTTTTAATATCTTCTAATTTTTGTAATACTTGAGGAGCATATTTTCGTTCAAAAATAGGAGGTAAAATCATATCTTTACCTTGATCATTAATAGTAGAAATATGAGCAATTGTAGCAGCAGTTCCCATACCAAATGCTTCAGAAAGATTACCCTCTTCATAAGCTTTTGCCACTTCATCAATAGAAATTAATCTTTCCTCAACTTTAACACCCATATCTCTCAATAAAGTTAATACACTATCTCTAGTAATTCCAGCTAATATAGTACCAGTCAACTTAGGAGTAATCACAACATCATTAATGACAAAAGCCACATTCATTGTGCCACATTCTTCAATATATTTTTTTTCCTTCCCATCCAACCATAAAACATTATCATAACCTTGTTGTTTAGCCTCTTTATCTGCTAATAAACTACCACCATAATTACCAGCACATTTAGCCGCACCTGTTCCACCTTCAGCAGCTCGTATATATTTATCTGTAACAATTAACTTAACTGGTTCTGAATAATAAGCACCTACAGGGCAAGAAATAATCATAAATTTATAACTATTTGCTGGTTTAAGACCAACAGATTCATCTGTAGCAAAATAAATAGGTCGAATATATAATACACTACCCGATTGAGTAGGAATCCAGTCAGAATCTAGCCTAATTAATTCCTTTAAACCATCCAGAAAAATATCTTCAGGAATAGGTGGCATACATAATCGAAAAGCTGATTCATTTATCCGTTTATAATTAGCTTGTGGGCGAAATAGTAAAGGTTTTCCTGTGGGACTTCTATAAGCTTTTAAACCTTCAAAAACGGTCTGGCCATAATGGAGGGCTGACAGAGAAGGAGCCATTGAAATATGGCCATAAGGAACAATTTTTACCTCTTGCCAATTACCATCCCTGTAGTCAGCAACTAACATATGATCGCTAAATACTTTGCCAAAGGGACTATTATTGATATCCTGTTCTTTAATCCGAGAGTGGCTAGTTTTTTCTATAGATATTTGAGAATTATGAGAATTAACTATTTGCATTATTGTCTGGCTTTTAGTAAAAATGCTACTTTATATTGTTTATTTATAATATCATGCCCAATTAAATACATATAATTAAAAACAAGTCACTTTTGTAGAAGATGGTAAAAAGCAAAGACCTCAAAAAGTTGTGGGAAAAGTGAAAAGTCTTTACTCCTGACTCCCGACTTAAAAAGGATGGTTGATTAATGCAATGTTATTTAATACATTTTTATTCTTTGTCAGATATATGTAGTACCATTTGCAAAAAAAGATTGTGACAAATATCATGATAAATCAAAATCAATTAACAAAGGGGAAAAATGATAGAGAGAGATGGCTTCACCTAATTCCATCACAACTCAGTTTAGAGAAAACTTTAGACTTCTCCTTTTAATAAAATTTGTTCGTATGAAGTATTAAGTATTAGGGAGTTTAGGAAAAATAAAATAGTATCAAACAACTCTCAAATAAAGTATTATTAATAATTGGTATAGCATATATTTATTCAAGTTTTTTTGCAGACTTTCTATTATCAGTTATCTGATATCAAGTCTTATTAATTAGCCAAGGGTAAAAATGTTGCCTCTCAGCAGAAACCTATATCTTTTACCATAATCACCAAAGATTATTCCATTACCTTTCTGAATAGAAACTGCAAGTATTTTACCTCTCATAATGATGATGAAATTATTGTTGATTGGTCAGATAATTTTAGTATGACTTTGACTGAAAAATGTTCAAGTTTTTGTAAAAAATTATAAACATCTATTTTAGTGGTAATCATTTCTCACAGATGTTTAAGTCTTTGTGATAATTTAGCAGTTGCCAGTTATTGAATAATTAACAATCAAAAGTTACTCCTATGAATAGAGATGGGTTTGTGATTATTTTTAGTTAAAAATTTATCAAAAATCAGACCAAACCCACCCCTATTTTAATTGTCTAGCTTAATTATCATGCTTGGCAATAACCCAAATAGCATGAACAATACCACCAATATAAAAACCAAAAATAGTTAGGAGAAGATTAATCCAAAAAGCACCGCCTAAACCAACAGTCAAAAAAACACCTAAAGGCGGTAAGAATATAGCAGCTAGAATTCGTAGTATAGTCATTTTAGTTACTCTTGTAATTTTTAAACTATTGTTGTCTTAGTTATAGCTTCAACTATTAGTAGAACCTTTACCGAAAAATTTTGGAGGTTTTGCTAAAGTATATACCTCAGTCTCAGTAGCGATCGCTTCCCGCAAATGTTTAGGTACTTGTAACATCCCCAATAAGGTAGTCCCATCCAACATCCGAAACCCACCAGTAGTTTTTTCTCTCAGAAGTTGATTAACTGTTTCTGGGTCAGGACGACTATTAATCATTTCTGTTGAACCTATTACAAAACCCCAAGGTTGTCCATAAGTAGGAACATAACTACTATAAGATTGGACATAAGGAAAAACTTCTTTCATTGTATTCACAATTCGAATATGAAGTTTCATTTCTCCTAGGGAAACAGGACCAGCTTGCACAACAAAAAACCCTCCAGGGGTAAGCACCTGTAGAATCTTTTCAAAGTATTCCTTTGTAAACAACTGAAATGAAGGTCCCTCTTCAATAGGGTCAGAAAGGTCAGAGATAACTACATCCCAAATTTCACCAGAAGTCTCCAAAAATTCTAAAGCATCACCAATGACCAACTTGAGGCGAGGGTCATCAAAAGAATTAGCGTGCATCTCAGGCAAATATTGACGACAAGCTTCAACCACTTCTCCATCAATATCAATCATGGCCACTTTTTCTACTGTTTGCCAACGTAAGACCTCTCGAATAGTTGCTCCTTCACCACCACCAAGAACAAGAACTTTACTAGGAGATCCATGAAAAATCATGGCAGGATGTACCAGGGGTTCATGGTACAAAAATTCGTCTCCTGTAGAAGATTGCCATTTACCATCAAGAACCAGTGCTTTACCATAAATACCTGTGTTTATGATGTACATATCCTGATAGGCAGTTTTTTTGTAGGCAAGTACCTCGGTAATGCCATGAACATAAATATCCCAAGGTGTGATATACTCGCTAATCCATAAATCTGCACCAACTTCACTACTTGCCATAAGCTATATTCCTCAATGACATACTTCGTATCAATACTCAATATTGAGATAGGATATATTTCTTAGCACAAAATTGTTTTAGATTCCAACTATACTGAATACAAACCTGAAGTTTTACAGGTATTATTTTATTTAAATCATCTCAATTTTATCCTTATGATTAGAGTAATTTTACTCAATCGCTTCAAGAGCAAAAACAACTTTTCCTAATTAAAACTATCTAAATTAATCTGTTAAGTCTTACTTTTGACTATCTTGTCGATCGTCCTTTCTATTAATTTATTTGATATTTTGATATGGAGAAAAAATCTCTGCATCCCTTGACTCGTGACACAGGGTATCCACATTTTTAACTTTTGACTTGATAGGTGAGATTTGTTGAATTCAAGTATAATTTATTGAACAAGTTACTCTTCATAGTGCTATGGAAAATAATACAACTAACAACTTCTCAAATATATCTTTCAATCAGTGGAATGCAGAACTGTATGAAAGTAAACATTCTTTTGTTTCTAATTTGGCAATAGATTTATTAGAATTGCTCAGTCCTCAGAGTGGAGAAAAAATTCTTGACCTTGGTTGTGGTACAGGTCATCTGACCTATAAAATCACTACAAAAGGGGCAAAAGTGGTAGGAATTGATAATGCTCCGACCATGATTGAACAAGCACATCGTTGTTATCCAGATATTAAATTTTTAGTAGGAGATGGAGTTAATATAGGTTTAAAAGAAACATTTGATGCGGTGTTTTCTAATGCAGTACTTCATTGGATTAAAGAACAGAAAAAAGTTATCCGTAATATTTGGCGCGTCCTGAAACCTGGAGGTCGTTTCGTTAGTGAATTTGGTGGTAAAGGTAATATTAAAACAATTGTTAAAAGTATTTATGAAGCCTTAGATGCTGCTGGTTATAGTAGTAATAAACAACTTAATCCTTGGTATTTTCCTAGTATTGGAGAATATGCTACTCTCTTAGAATCACAAGGGTTTGTGTTGACTTTTGCTACTTTATTAGAAAGACCAACTAAACTTGAGGATGGAGAAAATGGTTTGCGTAATTGGCTGAAGATGTTTGCAACTTGTTTCTTTGAAGGAATTCCTGAGAAAAAGCAAAGTATTATTATTGATGATATTGAAAATAGATTGCGTCCTCATTTATATAAAAAGGGTAAATGGACGGCTGATTATAAGCGAATTAGGATTATGGCTTTTAAGGAAGGTAATTTAGAATAAATAATGACTAAATTACTGATTATTTAAGTTATTGTTGTTTTAGACAATAATTTATATGTGTTACTAATTTATATTTCATTTCACCTATACCATTTCTCAAATATCAATACTTTAATCATGTTCGGTTGAATAGTTATAATTGATAGGCAAAAGGCGATATGTAGTAGAAGTTTGACGGAACGGTGATACATAGAGAATTATATTTATCAGGCTTTCATCCGAACATGATATTATTTAATAACTGCTTGAGATATCAAAAATAAGGAATAAATGAAGTTAAAGTAAAGGTATGTTCAACAATTAATAATTAATAATTAACAATTACTTCTCGTTGAAAAAGAGAGGATTGACTCAAAGGAAAAATTTTTCTTGTTTCTCCTTTAAAGGAGAAGCTTTAAACCTTAATTATTCGGTAATTTAAGTTATTTTCCTATTATTTCGATCATCAATCCATTGCTTGGCACGTTTAACTGCCTCTTGTCGAGAAGAAGCATAAGGTACTGCTACAACACAACCTAATTTGTAATTAGCCCAAACTGCATAAGTAGGATATCCATTCATTTCACCTTGGTCTATTTCAACTTTCCAACCTTTATATTCAAAGGCAAGCATAATATGAGGAAAATCAGGTTCAATCATTATAGTGTAAATAAATTAGCTATGGTTATATCAAAATAGTTCCAAATTAAAAATCAGAAATTATGATATTTTTTAGTCTATATGATACCAAATATCAAAATTCTTGCTACATTTTATTGAGAATAGGGAGTAGTGAAATGAATAAAATATCTTCGCTCTTTGTAAACGGATCGTTAAAAATATTGCTCTTACTTACTTATTAATTAATAACTGAAGTCTTGAGCAAATATAGCGTTATTTTGGGAAGTTACTATGAAATATTCAATTAACTTTTGAGTAATATAATTTTATAGCACTACGAATTTAGGTGTTTGACACTACTAAATTTTGTTTCGTTTCGGAGCATTGACCTAGGAAATAGGTTTTATAAACAGGTACACAAAATTAACTATAAAGATTGACATCTAAATGTCTATGTGCTATAAATAATGACTGTGTGATCATCAACATAAAACTAACAAAGTGAATAACATTATTTCAGCGTGGGCAATAACATTTGTCCCAGGCTTGATCCTTTGGACTTGGGAAAAAAAAGATCCCTTAAAGGAAATTAACTATTCAGAGGAAATCCTGGAAGATATCAAGAATGCTGCAATAATGATGCTTTATATTGTCGTTGTTGTCTATGCTTACTATCCGATACAGAATTTTATTACTTCTGCACCCTTCGTCGAGGCAATTGGTTGGACTAACATTTTGTCTGCTCCTCTATACTCTAGGGTTATTCTAGCCATTTTCTTAAGGGAATTCAGTCTTTATGTCATTCATTGGCATATGCACTATATCGAACAGATTTGGCAAACTCATAAGTGGCATCATTCAGAACAGAAACTATGGTGGCTGAGTGGTGTAAAATCAAGCTTAACAAGTAAACTAATGTTTGCAAGCATTGGCTTATGGTTTCCTGCACTAGCTATTCCTGCTCACATTGCTATTGTGTATGGCGCGATTGCATCATTTCACAACACGATTAGCCATCTCAACATTAAGTGGCGACCTTGGATGCGAGTAGTAGAGTATGTGATTGTCACCCCTCGATACCACCACGTCCATCACCTTGCTGAAGAGAGGTTCCACAATAAGAACCTGGCAAGTATGCTTGTCATCTTTGACCACATTTTTGGTACTTATTTCAATACAGATTTAGTTGATTCCCAGACAGAAGAGTATGGCATTGGTGAAGAACCGGTGACAGCTAGAATGATTGTGGGACTTTAGTATTAATGGGGTGGGAAAGATATCAGGAGTGCATCTTTTCTTAACGAGGGCATAAATTTCAATTAAATTCCTGCCACTAAACAAGCGTTGGTACTCACTCAAATCTCCCTGTAATCAGTAAAGAAACTGGATATAGCTGATTATCCCAAAGCGAAGTAAAATTCAGTTGGATACTCAGTAGAAAATATGCATTGCATAAACTTACTAGCTATCTAGCTCAAAACCACAGCCTACCTCCATCCCCTCCCGGGAGGGGAGCTAGAGGGGTGGGTGCAGATATGGGTTTTTATGAATTCCGCAGACAGCTAGAGTACAAATTTCAACTTTACGGATCATCCTTAACCATTCTTGATAGATGGTTTCCTAGTTCTAAAACTTGCTCTAGGTGTGGAACTGTTAAAGAGTCTCTGTCTTGATCGGAGCGTGTTTTCAAATTGCGAACACTGCAATTTTAGCTGCGTGTAAGATGAGAAAACACTCACATTTTTGTTAATAATAGTTAAACTCAAAAGCATGGAATGAGTGTGTGGAGAATGTAGAAAATGACAGAAAAACTTAGAGAGAATCAATTTAGTCTAGGTTTGAAAGGCTTTTTCAATTCTATCCCCACAGATGCCTGGGGTGCATTGCTGGGAAGTATTTTCTGTATTTCCCTAACCCCAGTTTTTTTTCGTCTTGGGGAAAATGAAATGAGCTTTAGTACCACAGCATTTAATCGCTATTGGGTTGCAAGTCTTGCATTTTTGTGCATCAAACCTTTTTTTTCAACGAATCAGGACTGGGCGACTCCTTCTTTACTTTCGACAAGAAGAATTGCTCTTCTGATTGCAGACGGAATTATTTTGGCAGTGGGATTAATATTATGGGCTTGGTCTCTAGAACAAACTAGCATTGCCAATTCAACACTTATGCACAATTTAGTTCCCCTATTCACAGTGCTGGGAGGGTGGCTTGCTTTCGGACAGACCTTCGATCGCCGTTTCCTAGTGGGGATGTTTGTAGCGGTCGTCGGCGCGGCTATTTTAGAATCAGAGAGCCTGCTTTCCTTCGAGTTTGGCATCGAATTTTGGGGAGATGCTGCAGCTTTACTGTCTGCAGTATTTTTTGGGATTCATCCCCTCATTATCGAGCGCTTGCGACAACAGTTAGACCCTTTAACAATTATGACCTGGTCTTCAATCACGAGTTCTTTTGTGCTGCTAATTCTGTTAGTGATTACTGGGGAATCTTTTTTCCCAACCACCGCTGTCGGCTGGTTCGCTGTCGTTGAACTGGCTTTGGTGGGACAAATGTTAGGGATTGGACTTTGGGCTTATTGCCTGAAGAAAATTTCCGCTGCTTTTGCCAGTTTGCTGGCTTTAGTCATTCCTTCTTTGAGTGCGATCGAGGGCTGGATCGTTTTTTCTGAGCAGCTAAGTCCACTCACATTGCTCAGTTTTGTCATTGTCGTCTCAGGAATGTATTTAGCCGTTTCAAGCCGAGGGAGGGTGAATTTCACGGAGGAAGCAAAGAGAAGTTAATCTCAAGGGAGGCAGCGATCGCGACTCCTGTCTCCCCTTAATTCCCAGTCATTTATACCCTACATTCCGCACGACAAAACGTAGCATAAAAGTCAAAAGTCAAAAGTCAGAAGAAAATTATAGTGCTCAATAGGAGACAAGGATTCAGCAAGTATTTATGCTTAATATTTAACTGAGAATTTGACTCCTGATCAAGGTAGCTGAGTGCTATGCATAAAAACATAAGTCAAAAGCGAGTGCTAATTGGCGAGGTTTCCTCAGAATGCAAGACGCACTCAAGACAGTCAAAAGTCAAAAGCCAGAAAAAAATTATAGTGTCCAATCAGCAAGCCCTAAGTAGTTTTTCCTATCTACTATGATTCTTTCCTCCCTTCTCCCCTGCTCCTCTGCTTCCCATCTGAACTATTAAGTATAATTCTCAATATTTCTATAAGCAGTATAAACAGCTTGTACATTATACCAATTCAAAAATATACGAGAAATTTCTAAAGCCAACTGTGACTTACCTCGGTCAATTAACCATTGCAAAAAACCAGCCATTGTCTTTTCATTTAATCTTCCACCTAATGATAAAACTCCCCATAATAATTTGTGTAGCCAAGTCATTTGAATCATCATTTTAACTTCCCAAGTCGGATGTTTTTGATAAAACAAAACTCCCATTTTTCCCCTTTGAATTTCTCGCTCAATCATTCCTGGTAATTGCTCCAAAGAAAAAGGTGGATGCCAATGATAACCAACAGCATCAGGACACTTAATCAATTTTAAACCCAATTTTTTTAACCTAACTCCTAACTCCAAATCTTCCCAACCATACTGTTCAAAACGAGTATCAAATAATCCAGCTTCAATTAACCAACTACGAGCGATCGCTACATTTCCTGTAGCAAAAAAAGCTGCCGAAAAATCAGTCAACTTATAAGGTTCTGAAGTGGGAAAATCAAAATTACAAGTATTAATGACTCTGCCATAAGTAAATACATTATCTGACTTTTGAGCAATCAAACTATTTGCGTGTGACTGTAGAAAAGAATCTGTTACCACCAGGTCACTATCAATAAAAATAATAAAATCTCCTTTGGCCTGTTCAACACCAAAATTCCGAGCTGCTGCTGGCCCTTGGTGGGACTGAGAAAATAGTTGGACATGGGGAAATTCTTTGGCCTCTGTTTCTAACCAGGGGATAGTATCATCCGTCGAGCCATCATCGACAACTATTACTTCATAATCTATAATTGGGTAGTCATAATCCTGATTTTCCAGAGCGCGAAGACACTTTTCTAAAATCGGTTTGCGATTATAAGTGGGGATAACTACACTGAAAAACATTTTGTCTCCTGAGTGGGATAACTCGATAGTAGGTAGTACATTATGGGTCTTAGCTGTTATAGCATGGATAAAAAAGGGTCTTGCTGAATTCAGGTATGATGATTCTACAGGGCGATCATTAACACCAGAAAATCAGAATAATTCAATAGACAGAAAATAGTTTTATACTTGAAAAGTACTCTTCAAACTCTATTAGAAACAATGAAAAATATTTTTCAAAAGATATTTTTTGCGGGGGGGGGGTGGTAGTAGGACTATTAACTCCTTGTATTGCTATCGCTCATTCAGGCCGAACCGATAGCAGTGGATGCCACACAAACCGATCAACAGGAAGATATCACTGTCATGGAGGAACTTCATCAGGAGGATCGGGGAGTTATGGGACTTCTGGAAATTCTGGCAACAGCACAGGGTTAAGAACTTTAGGCGATACTGGAAACGTAGTTATTCTCTGCTCAACTAATCAACTTTGTCATAGTTTAGGATATTCTTCTTGGGAAACAGGCGATCTTTTAAGAGCTTATCTTTACTATGAAAAAGCATTAAGTTTTCAATCTAATGACCTCCAAGCATTCACTAATTTTAATATATTACAGCCTCATGTTTATCGGATAAATGGTTCTTGCTTTAACTACGAGCAATGTATGAATATTGGTTATAGATCAACAGAAAACAAAGACTATCAGACAGCTTTGATAAATTTCAAAAGAGCGTTAAACTTCCGTCCTAATGATAGTTATGCAATGAAAGCGATTAAGAATGTTAGTCAGTTGATTATTTATGTACAATAAGCCATTACTCCCTAGAGATGCTAGGGAGTACTTATTTTTATCCATCATTTATATAGTATATAGACAAAATCTTCTTTTTCAATAATTAATAATTACCTCTTCTTAAAAGTAATCCGAATATTTATTATAGATAATGAGATGGTATTGCTGATTTTAAATATGAAATAACTCATTCATCTAAATCTTAAAATTATATCTTTTCTTTACTTAGTTTAAGGAAAGACTTAGAAGTAGTGGTTTAGCAACCAAACCCCTAGAATAAAAGTTGATAATTCTTCTGCAATAGTATAGTTGGGTATTAGATATTAACTTTAATAACTGGAAAAAGCACTCCACATCCACTCATTTCCAAAAGCTGATTCTATAGCCCACTTTTAATTTCTCCCACAATTAAGATAAACTCTAGAATCTGTACTTTGCCTGACAATAAATTTAAAGGCTTAGTCCCATAATAAAAACCCAGTTGTAATTCTAGAGAAAAATCTATGAGTCGTGCCACTAAAGTTGTATTAGCTTATTCTGGTGGAGTGGATACCTCCGTTTGCATTCCTTACTTAAAAAATGAGTGGGGTGTCAAAGAAGTAATTACTCTTGCTGCAGATCTAGGACAAGGGGATGAGTTAGAAGGAGTCCGCAAAAAAGCATTAGATTCGGGTGCGGTAGAATCTTTGGTTATAGATGTTATCGAACCTTTGATTCAAGAATATGCTTTTCCTGCTATTCAAGCAAATGCTCTATATGAAAATCGCTATCCTTTAGCGACAGCATTAGCTAGACCTTTAATTGCTAAAATCTTAGTAGATGCAGCAGAAAAATATGGTGCTGATGCGATCGCCCATGGTTGTACTGGAAAGGGTAATGACCAAGTAAGGTTTGATGTTGCTATTGCTGCACTTAACCCGAAAATCAAAATTCTTGCTCCAGCGCGGGAGTGGGGAATGAGTCGTGAGGAGACTATTGCCTACGGTGAAAAATATGGCATTCCAGCACCAGTGAAAAAATCTTCCCCTTACAGCATTGATAAAAATTTATTGGGGATGGCGATCGAAGCAGGGGAGTTGGAAGATCCTTGGGTGGAGGCGCCGGAGGAAGTTTATAATATGACTAAAGCGATCGTTGATACTCCCAATGAACCAGAATATGTTGAAATTGGTTTTGAGGGAGGAATTCCTATTAGTCTCAACGGTCAAGGAATGGGTGGTATTGAGTTAATTACTAAACTTAATCAGATAGTGGGAAATCATGGTATTGGTCGAATTGACATGATTGAAAACCGTCTAGTGGGAATTAAATCACGAGAAATTTATGAGTCTCCGGCAATGTGGGTACTTATTCAAGCGCACCGCGACTTGGAAAGTTTAACTTTGACTGCTGACGTGACTCGTTATAAGCGTGGTATTGAGGAAACTTACAGTCAGTTGGTTTATAACGGTTTGTGGTTTAGTCCGTTGAAGGGTGCGTTGGATGCTTTTATTCAGCAGACTCAGGAAAGGGTGACTGGTGTTGTGCGAGTGAAGTTGTTTAAGGGTAATGCGATGGTTGTCGGTCGTCAGTCTGGCAATTCTTTATATAGTTTTGATTTGGCGACTTATGGTGCTGAGGATGAGTTCGACCATAAAGCGGCGGAAGGGTTTATTTATGTTTGGGGTTTGCCGACTCGTGTTTGGTCGGAGAAAGTTAGAGGTGAATAAATTGGCGATTTTTTAACTTTAATTAGTTGTTCCTGTAGGGATATTTTTTCATTTCTACAGGAATAATTTTTTTTGTGTAGTTTGGGTTAAGCGATCGCGCAGCGGAATGGATGTTCTATTGCGCAACCCAACAAATATCGAAATGATTAGGACTTAAGGATTACAAGGTATTGTGGTCATTGCAACCCAGAGGGTTTGCGGAGCAGTCCGGAACGGAAAGCAATCTCAAATCCTATTTTTTCGTACCTCATGCGTAAGTCCTGATCATGTTGGGTTTCATGCCTCAACCCAACCTACATTAACTGAATAAATATTTTTCTAATCTTGATTTTTTAATTTATCATTTTGCTCTGATTTTTCTTCAATTTCTAATTTTTTTATATGTTTTCGTTGATATTTAATATTTAGAGAAATTGGTTGAGACATTTCTCTAAATATTAAATCTTGTTCTTGTTTCCTCAACTTTTTTTCTTGTTGATTCAACTCACTCATTTTTAGCATTCGTTCAAGAAGAAAAATTGCAAGGATATCGTAGATTATAAGTTAACTATACCAATTTCATAAAATATTGCAAAGCGTGAGGACACAGGGAACAGGGAACACCGGAGCTGGGAACAGAGAAAGAAAAACATAAATATTAAAGAGGAAAAAAAGGTGGAAATTTTAGAATTTATGGAATTTATAATTTTTTCTTTTAAGAAGAAATCACAAATTAAGATGTAACTGCCTTTGCGTGAATTTGGTATTACAGATGGTCGGAGCGAACCTTTAGGATTACAATTAGAAGTTGAGGATAAATTGATCAGATTTTATCGGGAAGATACGGGAGCAAAATTGGTAATTTATGATGAATTACGAGAAGTTTTGAATCAGGAAATTGGGGCACGGCAAGAAGCAGAAAAACGAGCCGAAGAATTAGAATTTTGATTAGCTCGTTATCGCGATCGCTTTGGAGAATTACCTGAAAATTAACAGTATAATTAATTGGTTTTATTGAATAAGTTATGAGCAAATGATATGATTCCAAATTTTGGATTTATTTGTAGGGAAGAAAGCAAAGTATCTAAGGATATTAATTTATTTAGGGGAACAGTTTGGAAACTTTTTGGGAAACTGCGGAAAGTCGTTACATTCCAGGTCCTGGTTTGATTACACAATTTGTTGGTGGTACTCAGGGTGTAGCAATAGGATCTGCTACTGCTCAAACCCACGCTCAACAGTTAAATGCTCAACTAGAACTTGTTTTTCCTGATATCAGTAGCGTGGCGATGCCATCCCAAGCAATTCGTAGTTATTGGCCTGGAGATCCTTTTGCTCGTGGTTCTTATTTGTGTTACAGACCAGGGGAGTGGACGCAATTTTATGGTGTGGAGGGAGAGCGTGTGGGGAATATATTTTTTGCTGGCGAACATACTTCTTTGGAATATCAAGGTTGGATAGAAGGTGGTTGTGATAGTGGTGAAGTTGCTGCGATAGAAATTTTAGATGATTTGGATTTAATAGCAACTACTGAAGCGTTAAGAGTTAAACGATCTGTACAGTCGGAAATTCAAACTAAACCTCGCAGACTACCTGGAGCTAAGTATGTTCGGGAAAAACGGAATTTGCCACAAATAAAATAATCAGAAGGCTAACTGTAGAAAATGAGATCTCAAAAATGACTAAATCTTCGGTGATGACAATACTAGGTCGTGCTCATACTATTGCCAGAATGTCAAGAGAAACTGGTATCCCTAGTGATGAATTATTAGGAATGGTAAAAGAAGCTAAAGCTAGGAAATTTCCGAATGCTTGCACTCGCTTATTAAAAGGTGGTTTAGACTTAGCTCAAAAATTTAAAGTTTCCCTTTTGTCCAAGGGTGGAGAAAGGGCAATATCTCAAACAACTCCAGTATTAATAGTAGGAGCAGGAATTGCCGGATTAACTGCTGCTTATCGTCTAACTCAAGCGGGAGTTCCAGTAAACGTGATTGAAGCTAGTAACCGGGTAGGAGGTAGAATCCGAACTCGCCAAAAAGCATTAGGTACTCCATTTGCTGTTGAACTTGGTGGGGAATTTATCTACACCGAGCATACTTATCTGCGCAGTTTGATTGAGGAATTAGGATTACATCTTGTAGATTTGCAGGCAGTCGATGAAAACTTGGAAACACAAGAGACTTACTTTTTTGAAGGTCGCAAGGTTTCATTAGCAGAAATTACCACAGACTTTGCACCAATTGCAGAGCAGATTAACAGAGATTTTAAAGCGATCGCTAATTTTAAAGACTACACCACAAAAATTCCGGCAGCAGTAGAACTAGATCATATCTCTATTGCCGAATATTTAGACCGAATTCCTCAAACTACACCAGTAATTCGCCAGCTAGTCAAAGCTGCTTATGAAACTTACTACGGTCTAAATATGGAAGAGCAGTCTAGTCTCAATTTAATCTATATAATAGGTACTCAAGTAGGTAAGTTTGGCATTATTGGTGTTATGGAGCAACTTTTTAATGTACAGGGAGGTAACGAACTGATCCCCCAAAAGTTGGCAAGTTTAGTCTCCAATTCTATTGATACGGGAACAATATTAGAGGCGATCAATGATCTTTCTGATGGTCGGTATCGAGTGGTATTAAGGTCGGGCAATAGTACCTTTGAGCGTACTTATGAGAGAATTTTGCTAACATTACCCTTAACTTTGTTAAGAGAAGTTCAGCTTAATGTAGATTTGCCACCTTTGAAAAAGTTATCTATAGATACTGCTAGTTACGGAACTAATTCTAAGTTAACTACTACTTATCAAGAAAAAATTTGGCGTACTCGCTACAATTCTACAGCTGATATCTATTTAGATTTAGGGTTTCAAAACACTTGGGAAACTTCTGAGAGTCGTTATCATCCAGGTATGGGTTTGATTACACAATTTGTTGGTGGTACTGAGGGTGTAGCAATAGGAACTGGTAGTCCTGAAATTCATGCTCAAAAATTGAATTCCCAACTCGAACAGGTTTTTCCTGGTATTAGTAATATTTCCATGTCAGATCGAACAATTCGTAGTTATTGGCCAGGAGAAGTTTATACTCACGGTTCTTATTTATGTTACAAACCGGGGGAGTGGACAAAGTTTTATGGTGTAGAAAGAGAGCGAGTGGGTAATATATTTTTTGCCGGGGAGCATACATCTTTTCTAGAAAATCAAGGTTATATGGAAGGTGGGTGTCAGACAGGTGAAATAGCTGCTATGGAAATTTTACAAGATTTAGGTTTAAAAGGTAGTGTTGAAGCAATGAGAAGTCAGCGGCGTTGGTGAAGCGGGTGTATGATATTAATCGCGCATTACTTAGGGCTTGCTGATTAAATATAAAAGCATTGACATATAAAGACAAGTGCCTTTTTGGGAACGAAAAAAGTGCGCCTGTTTCAGTCTAAAACGCTCATGCATGGAGCGTATTTTAGGCGCATAGTTGGGCAGAACAATCTTGAGACAAAACGCCCGCTCCTACTTCCTCTAAATTCCCATTTCTCCTGTCTCCTGTCTCCTGTCTCCTGTCTCCTACCCCTACTAAAATACTTTTTCAGCAAACCCTACTTAGGAGTCAACCCACCCCTCGCCCCTCCCCCTCCCAGGATAGAAACTCAGGAGTCAGGAGTCAGGAGGGAAGAGAATGCGCGAAAGATTTGCACATTTGCGCTGAGGATGAAAAATTTTTTATACCGAACCCGAGCGGATTTGATATTAGTGGTTTAAAACTATCTGAAAAGCGTAAAAATAAATTTACCAGTAATATCATGTCTGATAGCATCGGTATTGTAAGCGTGAAGGTAAGGAAGAAGGAAGAGAGAAGAAGGCTTAAAAGATTGAAAAAACGTAAATTTCCTGTAGACATTCACCCTTGGTTTTACACAAACGCGCCCCAGCGGACATGATATAATTAATAGTTACTATGAAATACTTCTATTTTACTATATTAATACCATTGTTACACGGGGGAGTTTATGATCAATTATTACAGAGTAATATAGTGAATATATTTGCTCAAAAATCTGAATTTGATAACCCAATTTGTTATATGGAAACTACAGAGGGAAAAATTATTAATTTAGTTAATCTATGTGGCGATAGAGAAGCTATTAATGAAAGCAAAAAAGTTAGCTGCAAATCAGAATCAGAAAAAGTTAAAGCTACAGAAATACCGATTAGTAATATTAACTACGATGGTAATTTTTTAACTGGTAAAGTTGCTAATCAAAGTTGTCAAACTGTGAAGCAAATTAAGGTAAATTATCAAGTATTAGATGATGCTGGAAATATTATTGATAATGGGTTTATTTATGCTGAACCTAGTACGGTTGAGCCAGGAAAAGTAGCATCTTTTAAAGGTAATGTTTCCCCAGGAGCTAAAGTAGAAACAACTTTTGTTGAATGGAGTGAATAATGAAGTCAGAATTTAGAATTCATAATTTAGAATTCAGAAGTTCAAAAATGATGTGTGATAATTAACAGTATTAGAAATTCTGTTGCTTGAATTTTTTTGTTTATTTAGGTAATTACTTATAATTCATTTGCATAATTGTAAGCCTGTTTTTGTAATTCAAATATCTCCATCTGTTTTTCTATCAACATTAGGATTTTTCTTGAGTCTTTAAAAGTAATATACTTTTGCAAAGATAATATACTATAGCGTTTCCCAAGGTCGTGAGGTACAGTTATCTTTTTGTCTTTTTATTCCCTGTTCCCAGCTCCGGTGTTCCCTGTTCCCTCAAGCCTCAAATTTTGTACCTCACCAGTATGAGAATTGCTATAGCAAAATTCTGCTATTTATGCTACTTTTATCCGGCAAAAACCTACAAAAATAATTAAACTCTTTCTTCCCTTCTTTTCTCTTCCCTCTTCCTTCTTAACTTCAACTTAAATTATAAAAAAATCATAGATATATTTAAAGATATACAATTATAGATCCATAATCTGGACACAAAGAAAAATATTGTAGTCTAGACGATCGAAGTATGTACGAAAAAATAACTCCCCCAACCACAGGTTCTAAAGTCAGTTTCAGCAATGGTCAACCTAATGTTCCAGACGACCCCATTATCCCATTTATTCGGGGCGATGGTACAGGGGTAGATTTATGGCCAGCATCTCAAAAAGTCTTTGATGCCGCGATCGCTACTGCCTATGGAGATAAACGCAAAATCAATTGGTTTAAGGTTTACGCTGGTGACGAAGCTTGTGAAAAATATGGCACTTTCCAATATTTGCCGGAAGATACTCTCAACGCTATTAAAGAATACGGTATTGCCATTAAGGGTCCTTTGACAACTCCTATCGGTGGGGGTATTCGCTCCTTAAATGTGGCATTGCGTCAAATTAACGATTTATATGCTTGTGTTCGCCCTTGTAGGTATTACACAGGTACCCCTTCTCCTCACAAAAGTCCGGAAAAATTAGATGTGATTATTTATCGGGAAAATACCGAAGATATTTATTTAGGAATAGAATGGCGCGAGGGTACTGATATTGCTAGTAAGTTGATTGACATTTTAAACAAAGAATTAATTCCTGCTACTCCCGAACATGGCAAAAAGCAAATTCGCCTCGACTCGGGTATCGGTATTAAACCTATTAGTAAAACTGGTTCGCAACGGTTAGTTAAACGTGCCATCCAAAATGCTTTACGTTTACCCAAGTCAAAACAAATGGTAACTTTGGTGCATAAGGGTAATATTATGAAGTACACTGAAGGTGCATTTCGTGACTGGGGTTATGAATTAGCAACTACTGAATTTCGGACTGAATGTGTGACGGAAAGAGAATCTTGGATTCTTTCTAATAAGGAAGAAAATCCTAATATTAGTAGTGAAGAAAATGCTCGAAAAATTGACCCTGGTTATGATGCTTTAACAGCAGAAAAAAAAGCTGAAATCTGTCAAGAAGTTGAGGATGTATTAGGAGCTATTTGGGATAGTCATGGGGATGGAAAATGGCAAGATAAAATAATGGTAAATGACCGTATTGCTGATAGTATTTTCCAACAAATTCAAACTAGACCAGGGGAATATTCTATTCTGGCAACTATGAATTTGAATGGGGATTATTTATCTGATGCTGCTGCTGCTATTGTTGGTGGTTTAGGTATGGGGCCTGGTGCTAATATTGGTGATGAATGTGCTATTTTTGAGGCGACCCATGGCACTGCACCAAAACACGCAGGTTTAGATAGAGTTAATCCTGGTTCTTTGATTCTTTCTGGTGTGATGATGTTGGAATATATGGGTTGGCAAGAAGCTGCTGATTTGATTAAAAAAGGTCTTGAGGTTGCTATTTCTAATGGTGAAGTAACTTATGATTTGGCAAGGTTAATGGAACCACCTGTAGAAGCTTTAAAATGTTCTGAGTTTGCTGATGCAATTATCAAACATTTTAAAGATTAGATAAGTGTTAGGTGTTCAACAATTAATAAGTAATAATTAACAATTACTTCTCCTTGAAAAGAAGAGGATTGACTAAAAGGAAATTTTTTTCTTCTTTCTTCTTTAAAGGAGAGGCTTTAAACCTTAATTATTCGGTAAATAATAGGTACAAATGTTATTCATCTAGTGTCGCTACGCGGAAGTCAAAAGTCAAAAGTATTGATTTGTAATTGTTTTAGGATTTTGTAACTGGTCAATTATTTCCGCAATTCTGCACTAGTACTATTAACTTTTCAGCTAATACCTGATATGGCAGAAGAAAGTTTTTGTTATCTAGGAGATTTAGTATTTCATATTAGCTTTTGATATATCCGCGCCCTTTCCTTCGATTATACACAGGCGTAAGAATTAAAAATAAAATCAATTCTTATCTATAAATTATCAATTATTTTTTCTGTTCCCTGTTCCCTGTTCTCTCTTTTCTGAAAATATCTATTGCTATATCTTAAAGCTTAATATTTAAAAAATTATTCAGTTATGTCAAATCTTCTCGAACAAGCAAAAACAGCTAGCCAAGAAAAAAATTGGTCTTTAGTTAATCAGTATTTACAGCAATTTTTATTAGCATCTCAAAAGACCTGTGTTGATTGGTTAGAAAATGCCGATTTAGATGTGGTGCTCGACCTAGCAATAACAGTTCTGAAAAATGGAGATTTTCAAGAAAGATGGGATATTTATAAACTATTTAAGCAGATTGGTAAACCAGCGATCGCTCCATTAATTGAAATGGTTCAAGATGAAGATTTAGACTTAGAAAGACGTTGGTTTGTAGCTCGGATATTGGCAGATTTTAACAGTGAGGAAGTTCGAGAAGCTCTGAAAAATATAATTATTAGTTCAGAGGCGAAAGATTTACAAGAAATAGCAGCAGATACTTTGGCAATTTTAGGAGATTCAGCAGTTGATATTTTAACAGATTTATTGGCCAAGCCAGATTCACGATTATTAGCAACAAAAGCTTTAGCTAAAATTAATTCTTCTAGCACCATAACACCGTTATTAACTGTAGTAAAAGACGGCAATTATGAAGTTAGAAAAAATGCTATTACTGCCTTGAGTAATTACCATGATTCTCGGTTGCCTTTTGTCTTAATTTCGGCTTTAAAAGATACAGTAGCTCAAGTTAGAAAAGAAGCAGTAATAGGGTTAAGTTCTTATGGTAATTTACACGAAGAATTAAGTTTGGTGAAGTTGCTACAACCTTTACTGTGGGATATTAATTTTGAAGTTTGTCAACAAGTGGCGATCGCTATAGGAAAAATCGGTACAAATACAGCAGCAACGGCTTTATTTGAACTTTTACAAACAACGAATGTTCCTGTTTTTTTAAAGCTGGATGCAGTGCGTGCTTTAAGTTGGGTTGAAACTCAAGTATCTGTGGAATATCTACAAAGTTTACTCGGAGATAATTTATTAGTTGCAGTTGAACATCAACCACAAATTGTTAATGAAATTATTACAGCATTAGGTAAAATTGAGCGTCAGGAATTAAAGCCAAAAGCTACAGAAATTTTGATTGAATTTCTCAGAAGTAATAATTCAGTTTTAGAAAGCGTCCGTGTCAAAAATTCTTTAGTTTTAGCATTGGGATATTTGGGAGATATTCGCGCTCTAGATTATCTCATTCAGTTATTAGAAGAAAATGATGCTAGTGTTAGGCTTCATTGTATAGCAGCATTGAAAAAATTAGATTCAGAAAGAGCATATCAACAACTTATTTATTTATCTCAAAAAGCAAACATCAAATATGAGTTAAAAACAGGAATAGCTACAGCTATTGCTGAATGGAATTATTAAGAAGGTGTTAGGTAAGCATTCAGCATTCAGCACTTCAGCAGTCAGCACTTCAGCTATGAGTTATTAACTTATTATCTTGGCAGAAGGAATTAGTATTCAAGAGAAATGAAAAATTATCTTTTTATTTTGGGTTTAATACCCTACCGTCCACACGGTGTTTACAATTGGTTGGGCTTTGTAGACAGGAAGTGGCAGGTCGTTGACTATCCCCATCCATTTTTTCTTCCTTCTTATTTCTTCTTTCTTCCTTCTTCAATCAGTAAAATTATTGGCTCGAATTAGTATTAATTATCAGTTATTTAAGCACTGAGATAAACAGTTTTCATCCTGGATTGACTAACTGAGTCAAAACTATGTTATTATATGATTATCTGAGGTATAATTTGCCCCTATTTTTAGCTCTAATTCCAGGGATAATACCAATTTGATTAATTTTTGCTACAAATAACTAGGATATTTCTGAGGAGTCAACCCACCCCTCGCCCCTCCCCCTCCTGGGAGGGGAAGTCAGGAGTCACACGGGAATGGCTTCAATACCATTTTTTACCTATGTAATTCTCTTTTTTGTCAAAGGGACATCTCCTTTAAAGTCTTTTAATAATGCTTATTATTCGTAACATTCTTTTTTCAAAATGGTATAACTTAAAATCCTGAATCCCCTATTAATAAAATGAAATACTGGAAATCAGGTAAACAACTACAAAATGGCAAATATATAATTCAAGACCTGCTTGGTATTGGCGGTTTCGGTATTACTTATCGTGCTTTAGAACAAAGCTCTAATCAATTAGTTGCGATTAAAACTCTCAATTATCGAGTACAACGTAAACCCAATTTTGACAAACATCAAGAAAATTTTTTAAATGAAGCCTTATGTTTAGCAAAATGCCGTCATCCCAATATTGTAGAAGTTCATCGCCTTTTTAAAGAAAATAAATTATGGTGCATGGTGATGGAATATATAGATGGGGATGACTTAGGAATTTATCGTGAAGAGCAACACGGAGTTATATCAGAAAGTAAAGCAATACATCTAATTAAACAAGTAGGAGAAGCACTAACATTTATACATAATCAAGGATTTTTGCATCGGGATGTTAAACCTCAAAATATTCTGCTACGTCGAGATAATTTAGAAGCAGTATTAATTGATTTTGGTTTAGCACGAGAATTTAATAGTGGCAGCGTACAAACTCATACAACTGATAGTACATTGTATTTTGCACCAATTGAACAGTACGAAAGACGAGCAAAACGGGGAGCTTTTACTGATATATATGCTCTAGCAGCAACTCTATACGTTTTATTGACAGGTGAAATGCCAACACCAGCAAAAGTCAGACAAGAAGGAAAAATACCATTAATTCCACCAAAAAAATATAATTCCCAAATTAGCGTTCGAGTCAATGATGCAATTATTAAAGGCATGAAATTAGAGCCAGAAGAACGGCCTCAATTTGTTGCTGAATGGTTAACTTTATTGTCACCACTAGAAGAATTTGTCATAACTAATTTACCCTCTACTTTGCCAGCAACTCTGCCAATAATTTCCGACACTCCTCCCGAATTACTAACTGTTGATTCTAGTTTTGAACTCGAATTGCAAACTTTTAAATTTGAATATTTAACAATCAAAGTTAACCCAAAAGGCGAAATAATTGAAACCCAAAAAGAGCAACGGGAAACTCAACAATTTATTGAAAATATCGCCAATGATATTTTCCTAGAAATGGTATCTATTCCTGGCAATACTTTCTTAATGGGTTCCTCAAAAACAGCAGCAGAAAAATGGGAAACAGAAAGTCCACAACATCAAGTTACAATAACACCTTTATTTGTTAGCAAATATCCCATTACTCAAGCACAGTGGCAAGCAATAATGGGCAAAAACCCAGCTTATTTCAAAGGAGAAAATAGACCAGTAGAAATGGTGTCTTGGTATAACGCAATTGAATTTTGTCGTCAGCTATCTGCTCAAACTGGAAAAACTTATCGGTTACTATCAGAAGCAGAATGGGAATATATTTGTCGTGGAGAAACAACTACATTATTTTACTTTGGTAATAGTCTAATAACTGACCTAGCAAACTATAATGGCGAAGAAGCTTATGCTTGTTCATTACAACAAAATTATCGCGAACAAACAACAGATGTGGGTAGTTTTCCACCCAATGCTTTTGGATTATACGATCTTCATGGCAATGTCTGGGAGTGGTGTGCCGACCCCTGGCATAATAATTATCAGGGTGCTCCTTCAGATAGTAATGTGTGGGAAAAAGATGGCAATTATAACTACAGAATGTTGAGAGGAGGAGGATACTTGAATTATTCTAAAGGTTGTCGTAGTGCAAATAGAAATTGGAAAACTCCCAGAAGTAAGTGTAAGTCAGTAGGTTTTAGAGTGGCAGTTTCTCATATTTTTTCAATTTAGGAATGAAGAGACTTTAGAGGAAAAACTGACTATTTTGATGTTCTAATCCCTATGCTTTACTTGACATATCACAAATATTTTTGGAGGTACAGGCAAAAAAATTAACAAAAAATAAAATCTTGGTAAATTCCTCATGGATAAGTTGGAATTTAAAATTTTATTGAAAAAAATTAATTTTTGTAACTTTCAAATCCCCGACCGAAATTTGTCAGCTCTCCCCACCTAAATATTTAGATAATATTTAGCAAAAATTTTATGGGAGAGTTTGACCGAAAACTATAGCAAATATTGAATTGGTTAGAACATAGTAGTTTCTAATTCTAGAATTTATGACTTAATTTGTGTCAGAAACTTAGTCATCAACAATTTGAGCCCAATCAGGGAAAGAAGGAGGAAAGAAATTAATATCATAGTCGGACTCTTCCCACTCATTAACCCACAATGGCACTACTCCCACCCCTTGTATAGGAGTTCTAGAAAAAACCCTTTCCCCACATTCAACAGTATGAAATATCTGTTTGAGGGTATCTCCTAAATTAAGGGCTAAACTTAATAGCTCATCCAATTCAGGAGCAACCCTCTTCACTCTTGGTTTGTCCTCCTCAGCCCACAGGAGTTTTAGGGACTTAAGAGATCTGGGACTGAGTTGACTTCGATAGTAAACACGCTTAAGTTGGGCCACAGGTTCTAGACTCCTTTCTACCCGGCGAATTTGCTGTAACCGGAGATAGTGCCACTCTGCCAAATGCTTTCGGTCTTCAGGAGGTATTTTCCCTTTACTAGAGGAGTGTTGGAAGGCATATTTTGCGCAACTACAACCAAGATTAGCTAACAAATGGATTAATTGTCTTTCTTTAGGAGTGGCTTGTCTTCTTTCTGCAGTTCTTGTAATAACCCTTTTTCTTCGTGTAGTAGTCGTTGTGTCCATCATTTTTCGATAATAGTAATCAGAACATCATACAAGGATAATCTAGGGTAGAATCCTAATTAGTAACATATAGTTCTACCCATATCTGAATATCCACTCTAATTTGTCTTTACTGTCTCCAGGAAGTTATTTCGGCCTTCGTGATTATTTTTTATTTTCCACTTCTTCCGTTTCACCATCTTCATCAGTGCCTTCATAACTAATTATCTGACTCTTTTCAATGGTACTCTCAGTAGATGGCCTCAAATTATAGGCTGTGGCCTTTGGTAGTTGGCAAAACGTCAAGCCTGCGGAGGCCATTAACCCAAAAATGATAATATTCTGTTTCATAGTAGTAGATGAACCCTGTTTAGTTGTTTTAGATAGACTCGCGATGCTCTGCAACCTGTAAAAAGTGGGTTGTTGCAAAAGACCTCTTGTCTTCCGATGAACCAGTCTGCAATTATAAAAGAAGCATAGGCACGACCTGATGGATCACAAAAGCCGGAAGTGAGGTGTTAGTAGTCTTAATCACTATTTTCTCCCCAATCCTGCTATTTGGGATGTGGAGACTAAGCCATTAGGGAGTTAAACCATCAGGTAATTAGTCCATCTAGGAGTTATCCATCAGGGGCATCTACTATTTCATTTAACTATCAGGGTGTATCTCCATCTGCAGTTCTGAACTAGCTGTTTATTTTATAAATAGACAGCTTTTTTTAATTTGAGGGTTTACTGGTTTGTACAGCATTTTCTAGAGACTTCTTGCAGAAGTCAGGGAATAGGGAATAGGGAATAGGGAATAGGGAATTGTTGATTTCATATATTTAATTGATTTAATTAAAAATTTTGCAAGAGGTCTTAGGAAAGAAAGACGGAATAAGGAGGAAGGATCGAACTCAAGTCCCAAACTTTGAATCCGGTCTTTATTAAGTTTTAGAACAGATATTAGGTTCAAATCTTCTCAGCCTTAAAAAAATGTAATGCTCTTGAATTTTAATTGGGTTTAAACTTACGTTTTACATGGTTTTTATCCCTAAATTTCATACTATAAATTATTGTATTCCCAAATATTTATGTAACTGCAATGATAGGCGGTAATTAGGATATTCTTGGAGTAATTCTAGGACCAATGGTAAGGCAAGATTACGACTGTACCATTCTGGCTGGAGAAAAACTGGAATATTATTATTTGCTAGTAAAATTTTACTATAAAATTCTAACTCTTTACCAGTTTCTATTACTAATTTTATTTCTGATGCCCGCATCCACATCTGTTTTACAACTGGATATTTAGAACTAATATGTTGTTTAGGGCTAAGGGTTATCCAAGTCTGAGGTGAAATTTCTTGCCAATAGCAACCGGATGTTTCTATAGAAACTTGTCTGCCAGTAGCTTCTATTTTGTTCACTAGATTAGGTAACTGTTTATGGATAAAAGGTTCACCACCAGAAATAACAACTCTGGGAGAAAATAACTCATTAATTAACTCATCAAAAGTTCTAATTTGCCTTGGTAAATCAACTCCTCCATTGGCATAACCAGTATCACAATAATGACAGCCTACTGGGCAACCAGCAAGACGAATAAAATCTACTGGTGTACCTGTCCAATAGCCTTCTCCTTGAATAGTTTTTTGGAATGTTTCATGTATGGGAATTATTAATTTTTCTGTCATGTTTGAGTTATAAATAGGGTTTGCTGAAAAAGTCTTTAATAATAGACATATTCAATCTTATTAGTCATTTCAGTTTAGATTGAGACAAGCTTTTCTTTATAGCAATTCCCAAAGTTATGAGGTACACTCGTTTTGATTTTTTTTCTATTCCCTATTTCCTATTCCCTTTTCCCTCAAGCCTAAAATTTTGTACCTCACACTTTTTAGGAATTGCTATAAGAGAAAAAATTTCAGCAGAAAAAGTATTTCATTCTTATTTAAAATGACTATATAAGTAGAAACACTTTAAACAATGCCTGCTAAAGATATTTTTCACGATACAGTCAAACGTGCCCTTGAAAAAGAAGGATGGACTATAACTCACGATCCACTTGGTGACGTAGGAATGTTTATCGATCTAGTGCAGGATGGTGGAAATAACTGACCAGTTACAAAATCCTAAAACAATTACAAATCAATACTTTTAACTTTTGAATTTTGACTTTTGACTTTTGACTTCCGCGTAGCGGCACTAATCAATTACAGGGTTAAGTTTTTCTTTTTCAGTTGTTAGTTTCCTGGGTACAATAACGGCTAAAGCTAAAGGAACTACCTGGAAATGTGCTGGAGTATAAGTAACAATTTCCCCGTCTGTATTAATAGGACGAGGTTTGCGGGTATAAACATTAAATACAGAACCAGAGAGGAAACGAAATCCAAAATTTTCTTGATATTTTCCTTGCCATATAGAAGGCAACATACCGATAAATTGCCAACAATACTTAATTTCTAAACTGTATAAATCTAGTCTTTGGTCATCAATTGTAGCATCGTGAGCAATAGTCATGCCACCTCCATAATGTCTGCCATTTCCTACCGCAACTTGCAGAGTTTTAACTATTTTTGTTTCACCATTGCAGCGAATTTCTGCAGTAAAAGGGCGACTTTTTAAAATCATTTTACTGGCAGTAATAGCATAAGCTAATACACCCCATCGACGTTTAGCTTCCTTAGTTAAATTGTTAGTAATATCTACACTTAATCCGATACTAGCAACATTGAAAAAATATTTGCCATTAACTACGCCTAAATCTATATAACGTTTTTTACCTGTAGCGATCGCTCGACAAGCTTCAAATAAAGAATCAGGAATTCCTAAAGTTCTAGCTAGGTCGTTAGCTGTTCCTAATGGTAAAATTCCCAAGGGTAAACCTGTTTCTACTAGAGCATCTACTGCCAAGTTTAATGTGCCATCTCCACCACCAATGATTACCATATTTACCTGGTTTTTATAGTTTTGAATAAAATGGTTAAAATCCTGGGGAGATTGAGTTTCTTTGCAAATAACTTCTAAGCCAAAATCTTGTAAATAATTTAAAGCTAAATGTAAATTATTAGTGACTTTTCTAGCATGGGGATTAATTAATAAAAGAGCTTTTTTTGATTCTATTTGATTTTGATTCATAAAGGAAGTCAAAAGTTAAAAGTAAGAAAAAAAGGAAGGATTTAAGTAAGAAATCAGAAGTAGCAAATACGATAAATTTATAACCGGATTTCATATTATTGCTGAAATAGGAGATATTTATTGCATTTACTAATACCATTTCTCAAAAGTTTTGCTACATTTCCTTGGGAGTAGGGAGTAGGGAGTAAGGAGTAGGCTTTAAAAGCATAAAATATTTTGGATTAATGCTGATAATCCTTACAAATATTACTGAATTATTATTATTACTTAATAACTGAAGTCGCATTGGAAGTATAGCATTATTTTTGGGAATTGGTATACAGCAGATTTCAAACTAATGCGGTACAACTGACGGGGTAAATATTTTTTGCTTGTTCACTACCCTAATTCCCATCCTCTCTACTCCCTACTCCCTAAAAGTATCAATATATGTACCTCATAACTTCGGAAACTGCTGTAACATATTTTTGTAGAATTTTGTTATCTTTGAAAAACAATTTTCGACTGGTTATGACAAACAGTTTGATTCAACCTGAGCAAAATTTTGCTATTTGGGCAATTCTTCTCTCAGCAGCAACTATTGGTTTTTGGTCAGAACAGAAAAAGTGGGGTGCAAGTATATCTGGTGCTGTTGTAACTATGGTGGTAACATTTTTTCTGTCGAATCTAAGAATTATACCTATTGATGCTCCTGTCTATAATGTAGTTTGGTCTTTTCTGGTTCCCTTTTCTATTCCTCTGCTTTTATTTCAAGCTAATATACTACAAATTATGCATGAATGTGGGCGAGTTTTAATTGCTTATTTTTTAGGTGCTTTGGGAACAATTTTGGGAACTATACTAGCATATTATTTGATTCCTATAGGCGAGTTAGATTGGAAATTAGCTGGAGTTTTCTGTGCTACTTATATAGGTGGATCTGTGAATTTTTTTGCCACTGCTCAAATTATCGAATTAAATTTAGATTCAGGAGATTTGTTAGCTGCAGGAACAGCAGCAGATAATTTGGCTATGACTTTGTTTTTTCTACTTTTATTTGCTTTACCTTCTCTGAAATGGGTAAAACAATTTTTTCCTGGTAATAATTTGCCTCAAGATACAAGCTTCCTAGAACAAAGTAAAAGGAATTTTTCTGAGTCACTCACACAAGAATTATCGGTTCTAGATATGAGTAAAGCATTAGCTATTAGTGGAATATCAGGTGCACTAGGCATTAGTATTGCTAGTTTCTTAGGTATTCCTAAAGCAGCAATTTTATTCACTACTATTTTAGTAGTTTCTCTAGCCACAATATTTCCTAAATATTTAGGAAGATTAACAGTAGCAGACAAAATTGGTACTTTGTTAATGCAGATATTTTTTGCCGTAATTGGAGCTAGTGCTAATATCTGGAAAGTTCTAGAATTTGGACCAGCTTTATTTTTTTTCGCTGGGGTAATTTTGACCGTTCATTTACTTTTTCTGTTACTAGCTGGTAAATTATTAAACTTAGAATTGGCTGAGTTAGTTGTAGCTTCTAACGCTAATTTGGGAGGTCCTACTACTGCTGCTGCTATGGCAAAAGCGAAAAATTGGTATCAATTAGTAACTCCTGCCATTCTTTGTGGTATTTTTGGTTATGCTTTAGCTACTTTTATTGGAGTTGGTTTAGCTAATTTTTTGGGTTAAAAAATATCAGTTTCATTAATCATTAAAAAACTTTTTCTCTTTCCTATTCCTATAAGAATTTTCCAAACTCGTAGGTAAGTTCCATGGAAAGTCCCTACATTGTTGTTAATTTCCATTCCTTAATGTTAATTAGGGCTTGCTGAAAAAGTCTTCCTGCTGTTTCTAATAGTCAATAGTCAATAGTCAGTAGAAATGGTAGATAATAGGAATGTAATCGGAACAATTATTTCTCCATTTTTTCCCCTGTTATCTCCTTAACAGGACTTACTTTTTGAGCTACCAGTGGCAAAAACTGACACTTTTTTTACACAGATAATGGCTCAAATTTTTACCTTATAAGCTTTTGATATTTATGAGCGCAAGCTCTAATTACTACTATCTAGGGCTTGCTGATTAAACCTAAACGTCTTTAAAGATAAAGTTTTTAGCCTTTTTGGGTAGTGAAAAAGTACCTGGTTTTCAGCTCTTAATGCTCAAAAATTTACCATTTTAGGCAAAAGTTGGGCAAAAAAAATTACTTTCCTGCTCCTCTACTCCCCTACTCCTTAAAGAGACTTTTTCAGCAAATCCTAATTATTACTCCCTACTCCCTACTCCCTACTCCCTAAAACAATTGAAATTCATCAAATTTTACAACACTAGAATTAGGCTTTCTGGTATCAAAATAGTAACTACTAACTGTTCCTGTCTCGGTCTCAAAAATACTAAAAACTGTAATATCATTACTAGCAATATAAGGTTGAGGTTTTCCTTTTTCATCTAGCAAAGGTGCAATGGTTGGCATTATGGGTTCTAAACCATTAGGATTTCCAATTTCAGCATATTTTTCTTGATAATCTAAAGGTACATTTCGTTTTTTATCTCCTACATAAGCTCCATAACTATTACCTACATTTGATGTTTCTAGAAAGTGCATTCCACTCAGACTAATAAAGCGATTCCAAAGATGAGAATGCCCATAGAATACTAACTGTACACCAGCAGTTTCTAACAAAGGTAAAACATCTCGAATAATATAGTCATTTTGTTGGGGATATTCATAACGAATCATTGTAATATTGCCATTTTTATCTCGGTCAATATATTGTATGGGATTAGTATAAGCAGGAGAAATATTTTCACCAAGAGAATGGGGTGGATGGTGAAACATTACCACTTTATATTTAGCTTGTTTAAATTCCTCACTTGCCAACTCTTTTTCTAACCAATTATATTGCTCGCTACCTCGATCAATAGGTTCAAAAATATGCTGACCATAACCCCATTCTGCCGGATTATCAAAATCTTTTTTTCGTTCCCGATATTTGCCTCTCGCATTATCATCTAAACGGGGAACTCTCCAGATATTCGTAATATATAAAACTACTAAACGTACATCGCCAAAAGTTACAGCATAGTAATTTTTTTTCTCTGAACCATTTTGAGGTAGGGTAAAAATTTCTTGGTAAGTGTCAGTATTAAAAGAATTATTTTTTAACCAATTTATATCAGGATTGATATTTGTAGAATTTTGCCGATCTAAATATTTTGCAGCATCCCGTGGGTAGGGTTGACTAAATTGGTAATTCAAAGAAGTTTTCATGGAAAATATACCCATAACTTCATGGTTACCAATTGTTGGGAATAGAGGCATATTTTGAATTAACTCCCCACCTTTATAAATAGTTTTTGTACCATTTTTTTCTAATTGATAATTAGCTCTACCTTGGAGATTGGGAAAAAAAGCATTTCCTCGATTATCATCAAACCATTCTGAAGCACGGTCAGGAATATTCACTAAATCTCCAGCAAAAAAAATAGCGTCTAATTTATCAAAAGTTTCTGTTACCTTTTGTAGATTTGCAGAAGTCATTGGTTTTAATTGATGGTCGGAAGTGAGGAGAATTTTTAAAGGTCTACCAGGGATTGGTTTAGCAGCTAAAGTAAAAATTTTGCTCCTCATATTTTCCCCATTTTCCTTTTCGCTAATAATTCGATATGGTACAGAAATATTAGGTGTTAAACCAATAACTTTTGCCTCGTGTCGCCAGATATCTCGCATAATAGGTTGTTGATAAATTAAACCTTTTTCTGTTTGTTTTCCTACGCGAGAATCTTGGTCTTCACGAGTACGACTAAGTTTAGTAGTATTTGCCTCAACAACTAGATTCAAATTTTCACCATAAACTACAAAATGACCTTTGCCAGGAAATTCAGTAAACCAAACAACTTGTACAGAATTTTCTGTCGGAGCTTGGAGAAATGGATCTGTTAAAAATTGGGCTGGAGATTCGAGAGAATACATAATTATAAATATGAAAATAATCACAATAATTAAAATACCAAAAATCCAGGGATTACGATAAGAATCTCTGGGATTGTCAAATATTTCTGGAGGAGGATAGAACATAGAAATAATTAGACCAATTTGAAAAAAGAATACTACAAGAAAGTGCATCTTGATTATAGATGTTTAAAATGAGTATAAGCATTCAGCGCTCAGCGGTCAGCTATCAGCTATGAGTTATTAAGTCATTATTTAGGGTGCATCTCAATTTTGAATAAAGCCAAAAATTTATCGCTAGCTTCAATTAAAAGAAAGACGATGTATTTCAGTTTCTTTCCTACTCCCCTACTTCCCCACTCCCGTTTTTCTAAATCCTAATCTCGATCACAACACCATCACACCTTTAATATAATCCGACAATTTGTGGTCATGGATAAACGTGTGGTATAGTTTCCAGGGAGTGGTAACGATGTGTAATCAATGATGACACATCTATCTGTTTTTCTTCCAGCGCTCGGAGTGCTTGAGAGTAGGTTAATGAGCGTCCCTGATCGTTGAATTTTCCAGAACCTCCCGTCGCACAAACCAATGTTGTCTCTATAAATTGTAAGTTGTTTAACACGCTCAAATCTACTCCCCCATGTCCATAACCGTACATCAGAAACGTTGCTTGTTTGCGAATCAAACTAGGAATAGATTTAAAAATTAAACCATTTCCGCAAGCATCAATTACATACTCTACTAAACGTCCATTAGTCTTTTCTCTCACTGCCTCTACAATATTTACCTCTTGGGGATCTATGACATCTGCACCAAAACTTTTAACTAACTCACGCTTTCGAGCATTTGGTTCGCTGACCAGAATTAAACCCTCATATCCCAGGATATTGCGTAGGTACTGAGTAAATAAAAGTCCTCCAGGACCAGCTCCCAAAATCAGAATTGATTGCACGCGACGCTCTAACTCCTCAGCACCAATTTTATAGCGGGTGCGGGTTTTTGCCACTACATCTGATGAATGAATCATACAACCAAGGGGTTCTGTGAGGACAGCGTGGACGCTTTCCAAATCAGAATTTATTTTAATGGCATTCACAGCAGGAACTGTCAAATATTCAGCGAAAGCTCCTGGTAAACCAGTAATGCCATATTCCTGATAAATTTCACATTGGTGGGAATCTCCAGTAAGACAATATTCGCATAGAGATTTTCCCTTTTTACTCAAACAATTTAAACCCTGGTCTAGAACCACGCGATCGCCTACAGACAAATCTTGAACCTCCACACCTACTTCTTCTACCACACCCACAATTTCGTGACCTAGAATTTGGGGTTGTTGGAGTAGGGGGATAGGTTGACCATATTTATCCTTATTAAAATTGCTTTCCCCAGAAAAAATGTGAAAGTCCGAACCACATACACCAACTGCTGATGAGCGTAACAGAATTTCATGAGAACCAACTTGAGGTTTCGGAACTTCACGGACTTCAAACTTGCCAAGATCCCACAGAACGAGCGCTTGCATTGTCGCAGTTTTGTTTATTAGATTGTTCATAATGTTTTGCTCCGTCAAACTAATACAATTTTTCGGCGTTGGTGATTTGAGGTATAATATCATGTCCGGGTCAGAGTGTGATAGAACTCCGTTCCGCGCTCCGCGTTTTCAGTCCTGAATGGTACCTTGACCTGTCGCGTAACGTTAACGTGCGTTTTACGCCAGCTAAACAAAAAACTTTCTCCTTCTATTCCTCTTTCTTCTTCTTTCTTCCCTCCTGACTCCTGACTCCTGACTCCTGACTCCTGAGTAATTAAGATTAATATCATACACGCGCTTCACCAACGCCAATTTTTCTTAATGTTCTGAAATTAAAGTTATCACACCAAATTAAATATAAAAAGATACACTTTAATCAATCCGGTTTACAACTTTTAATGGAAGAATTTAAATTAATACAGTTTATATTTTAATAGTCTAATTCTCAAATCAATATGCTAATAGTCCAAAAATACGGTGGTACATCAGTCGGGTCTGTGGAAAGAATTAAAGCAGTGGCCCAACGTATTGCTAAAACAGCCAGCGATCGCTCGGTAGTAGTAGTCGTTTCAGCAATGGGAAAAACCACAGACGGTTTAGTTAAACTAGCAAACGAAATCTCTTCCAACCCCTGTCGTCGAGAAATGGATATGCTACTATCCACAGGGGAACAAGTTACCATCGCTCTGATGAGCATGGCCTTGAAAGAGTTGGGAGTGCCAGCTATTTCTCTTACCGGAGCGCAGGTAGGAATAGTCACAGAAGCTGAACATTCCCGCGCTCGTATTTTACATATTCAAACCGAACGCATAGAAGAACATCTCCAAATGGGAGAAGTTGTAGTCGTTGCAGGTTTTCAAGGTATTAGTCAGACTCGCCACCAGGAAATCACAACATTAGGTAGAGGCGGTTCGGATACTTCTGCAGTTGCATTGGCAGCAGCACTCCAAGCAGAAAGGTGCGAAATATATACAGACGTACCTGGAATCTTAACAACCGACCCCCGCATAGTACCCGAAGCACAGTTAATGTCAGACATTACCTGTGATGAAATGTTGGAGTTGGCAAGTTTAGGGGCAAAAGTGCTGCATCCCAGGGCAGTTGAAATTGCTAGAAATTATGGAATGCCATTAGTAGTTTTATCTAGTTGGAGCGATGCTCCTGGTACTCGTGTAGTTTCCCCAATACCCCAACATCGTGCTTTGCAAGATTTGGAGTTGACAAAATCTGTAGATGCTGTGGAATATGACATTAACCAAGGAGGAGTTTCTCTGTTGCACGTTCCCGATCGCCCTGGTGTGGCAGCTAAATTATTTGCTGGTATTGCCGTACAAAATATAGATGTAGATTTGATTATTCAGTCTATTCACGAAAGTAATACTAATGATATTGCCTTCACTGTCGGGAAAGATACCTTGAAACAAGCGGCAGCGGTAGCGGATGCTATACTACCTGCTTTAGGTAAGAATTCTGACCCCACTTTGGGCGAACCGGAAGTCAAAACACAAGAGCGACCTATTGCTAAAGTCAGTCTTGTGGGTGCGGGAATGATCGGACGACCACAAGTAGCAGCAAAAATGTTTGAGACTTTGGCAGCAGCAGGAGTAAATATATTAATGATTTCTACTTCGGAAGTTAAGGTCAGTTGTGTGGTTGATGCAGAAGACTGTGAAAAGGCAGTTCATTCTTTGTGTCAAGCATTTGATGTGGATGTTGCAGATATTTCTAGTAACTCTGCTGCTTCTGAGTCGGAAGAAGTTTCCTCACCAGTGCGAGCAGTTGCTTTAGACATAAAGCAAGCAAGACTAGCGGTGCGTTACATTCCAGATACCCCAGGTATTGCAGCTAAAATATTTGGTTTGTTGGCGCAGAATAATATTAGTGTGGATATGATTATTCAGTCACAACGTTGTCATAGTGTGGATGGGGTTTTGACTCGTGATATTGCTTTTACTGTTTCCCAACCAGAGGGAGAAACTGCATATCAAATTTTGGCAAATGCAGCATTAGAGTTTGGTTGGGGAGAAGTGGTGTTGGAGAGTGCTATTTCTAAAGTGAGTGTAGTCGGTTCTGGAATGATTGCCCATCCAGGGGTAGCAGCACAAATGTTTGAGGCGTTGGCAGCAAGTCAAATCAACATTTTGATGATTGCTACTTCGGAAATTAAAATTAGTTGTGTGGTAGAAGAGGAGGATGGTGTAAAAGCGTTGCAAGCTATTCATAAAGCTTTTGGTTTATCTGGTAGTGAGGTTGTTAAAGTTCCAGCATATTGAAGAAGGAGTCAGAAGTCAGGAGTCAGAAGTCAGGAGGAAAAAAGAAGGAAGAGAAGAAGAAAGTTTTTTATTACTATTATTACTAATTAGGCGGACTGGATATAAGTTATTATCCGAAAATAATGGAAAAAATGGTCAGCATTTAGCTGATAGCTGACTGCTGATAGCTGAATGCTTACATTTAGACTAAGTTAAAGACTTGAGCATCCCTTATGAAACGACTAATTTCTATAATTATCAGTTTACTTATTCTGACAGCTATCTATTGGAAAATTGATTTTACTGGACTGATAAAAGTATTCCAAAATTCTCACCCTGTATGGATGGTAATCAGTGTTAGTATGATAGCGCCATTGACAATGTTAACTGCTTGGCGGTTACAACAATTAATGCCAAAAAGAGGGAGTAAATCATCATCTTATCTAAATTTTAGAGAAGCAAATCAATTAATTTTAGCTGCCAGTGTATTAAATATGATATTACCCTCAAAAATGGGAGATATTGTCAAAGCTTATTTTATGAAACAAAGAGGACATTTAGAGGGAAGTTTATCTCTTTCTCTAGTGATATTTGAAAAGGCTTGTGATTTAGTTTCTTTGTTAATATGGTGTGCTTTTGGATTGATTGTTTATCCAGAAAAAGATTTATTATTTTGGGTAATGACTGCCGGAGTCACTTTAGGATTAATTATTGGATTATTATTATTATCTTCTCGCAAATTTACCAATATATTTTTTCAAATAGCACGAAAAATTGCTCCGAAAAAAATAGATTCAAAGATTGATAGTTTAGAGCATTCTTGGATAGAAATGCACAGATATTTTTGGCACGACAAAGCACAATTAACCAAAATTGCTACTACTTCAATATTTATCTGGTTCGGGCATTTATTACAAATTTGGTTTTTTACTCTAGCGTTAAATGTTTCGGTTCCACTTTTGGCAAGTTTAGCATTATCTCCCTTAGCAATTTTGGCTGGATTATTACCTTTAACTTTTGCTGGAGTTGGTACTCGTGATGCTGCTTTTATTCTGTTTTATCAACCTTATTTTTCTACAGAAGTTGGAGCAGCTTTAGGATTACTTTGTACATCCCGTTATGTATTACCAGCAATTGCTGGTTTACCATTTTTCGGACAATATTTAATGGCTATGGAAAAAATGCAGAATATTAGAAAATCTCAGTAAGCATTTAGCTGTCAGCAATCAGCAATCAGCCATCAGCCATTGCTTTTTTTTAGTTCTAGATAAAAGCTTGACTAATACCAATTTGATAAATGTTTTGTACATTTTATTGAGCGGGGGAGTAGGGGAGTGAGGGAGTAGGGGAGAGGTAAAAATAAGAATAATTAACAATAAATGGCTAATAATTATCGAAAAAAAATTCAGCTTGTGTTAATTACTTAATAATTGAAATGTCACTTAAATATAGCATTCTTTTTTCAAATTGGTATAATAGTTTCAAATTTTAAATGTTAAAGCGCTTCCCGTTGTTATGAGGTACACCTGTCGCGGGCAAGATGCCCGCACTACAATGATTTTACTATTCAAGCTTGTACCTCATTTGCCCGAAATATGCTGTAAATAATTTCGGTAAATTACTGTAAAATTAAAGTTCTGTAGCTCTATAAAATCTTACTTTTAACTTTTAACTTTTAACTTTTGAATTGACTATGTCACAAATAATTTTCAACTTTAAATGTTCAATAATTTCGGTAAATTACTGTAAAATTAAAGTTTTGTAGCTCTATAAAATCTTACTTTTGACTTTTGACTTTTGAATTAACATGGAAATTATTAGGGATAAAAAGTTTGGTTTACCAGATTTTAAGTTTTTCCTTGAAAATCAAATACTGCCATATTTAATTATTGCTTTTGGGGTAGCTTTAAGGTTAGTTCAATATTTATCTAATCGTTCTCTTTGGGCGGATGAAGCGGTTTTGGCTTTGAATATTGTCAATCGTTCTTATTTGGAATTATTCCAACCTTTGGATTATGACCAAGGTGCCCCAATTGGTTTTTTGATGGTAGAAAAATTGGCAGTTAAGATATTAGGGAATAACGAGTATGCTCTACGATTATTTCCTTTTATTTGTGGCGTAGGTTCGTTGTTTGTATTTTATGAATTAGCAAAAAAGTTGATTCCTAAATCTGCTATTCCTATCGGTTTAATTTTGTTTGCCAGTTTGGAATACTTAGTCTACTATTCCGCAGAAGTAAAACAATATTCTAGTGATGTAGCGATCGCTCTCCTTTTATATCTATTATTACTACCTTTGGTTAAGGCAAAATTGAACTTTGGTCAAATAATTAAATTTGGTTTGCTCGGAGCGATCGCTATTTGGTTTTCTCATCCTTCTATCTTGATTTTGGCAAGTATTGGGGGTAGTGCTTTACTAATTAATTTATGGCAGAAAAACTTTAGTCAAACCAAACAGTTATTAGTAATTTACTCAGGTTGGTTATTAAGTTTTATCATTTTCTATTTTGTATCTCTGATAAATTTAACTGGCAACGAAACTCTCACAACTTCTTGGGGGGATGGTTTTCCTAATTCCCCATTTGATATTGTTTGGATGTTAGATACTTTTGGCAAATTTTTCTATAAACCTTTGGGTTTTACTAAATGGATGGATGGATTAGCTATTATCCTTTTTTTAGTAGGTTGTATTTCTTGTTGGTTGAGCAGAAAAGAAATTTTGTTGTTGTTACTTTCTCCATTATTCGTAACTTTTTTAGCATCCTTTTTACACCAATACCCATTTCGGAGTCGTCTAGTTTTATTTCTCACACCATTCGTAATTTTTCTCATTGCAGCAGGTGGAGGTTATATTCTGAGTAAACCTAAATCTCGACCGATAAAAATTATTGGGATTTTATTGGTTATCTTATTGTTATATAAACCCTTATCAAAAGCTATTGATTTGATAGAAGACCCGAGAACTTATTCAGAAATTAAACCTGTGCTGAATTATATTCAAAAACATCAGCAACCAGGAGACATTTTATATATTTATCAACGAGGTATATATCAGTTTCAGTATTATGCAGAAAAATATGGTTATCAAGAGGGAGATTATATTATTGGTGTGGATGACTTAGATAAATATGACGGTCAAGAATTATCAATTGCTGAAATGACAAGATATGAAAAAGACTTAGATAAACTGCGGGGGAATAAAAGAGTTTGGTTATTATTTTCTCATACTCATATTCCCGCAGAAAGGAAATTTTTAAATTATTATCTGGATGAAATTGGTCTGAGAATGGATACCTTTGAAAAACCAGGGTCTTATGTATATCTATATGATATGAGTTATAGCAGGGAACAGTAGGAAAAGCATTTCTTTATCTAAGGTTCATCATCCGCATAAGTCCTAACCAACTCCTTGCTTGCTATAACAAAGAAACAATACAGTTTTGTTTGAATTATTTGTATGAAGTAAAATTCTAAAAAACCCTAGAAAGTGTGGGGTAGAAAATTTATTTCTAGGGGGATATATCTTAAATTTCAGGTAACTCCCTTTATAACTCACAAATTTTCAAGGTGTTGGTGAATTTAGCTATGATTTTTGTGCTTAAGGAATAGGTAGAGATTTTGCATGCAACGTCCCTACAGATTATTTCGTTTATTAGTTATTCGGGAGCAAGTAATGAAAGGGGTATTCATAATTCTGATGTTGATTACGGTTAGTCCAAATATCTTAATTATGATGTAGATTTACTAACGCCTTTTCAACCCTTTCTTACTTTTGAACTTTCAGCACAAAGTTGAAGCTATTCATTTACAATATAACAGTCACCTTGAACAGGAGGTACTTGAATTACAAGAATTTCTAAGGGAGTATGACCTTCAATTGCCTGATGTTTTACCCCAGGTTTTATTGTAATCACATCACCTTTTTTAATAGGTTGTATATTATCGTCAAGAGATATATGTCCTGTTCCTTCAAGTACATAATAAT
Organism: Okeania sp. SIO1H4; assembly: GCF_010672695.1. NCBI lineage: Bacteria > Bacillati > Cyanobacteriota > Cyanophyceae > Oscillatoriales > Microcoleaceae > Okeania > Okeania sp. SIO1H4. The sequence continues at coordinate 37,849 of NZ_JAAHGB010000016.1, read as the reverse complement.
ATTCCGTAGTCTTCTTATGATAATGCTTTTCTGCTTTATCTACAACAAGATATTCAAGTTGAGCTAGTCCTTCTAATACAAGTTTTCTAAGAGCGCCACAGTATCCTCTGACTAGGGGAATGCTATCACTAGAAAGTATCATTTAATTTAAAACCTCCATTTTTTTGACTGGTTACTTTCATTTTTTTTACTAATCCATTACCTACACGCACACATCCAAATAAATCTGACTTTCTATCTAAAAGATGAGAAAATTGATGAGTCCTAGTTAGTATTTGCATATTTTTCAAAGCTTTTCAAGGTAGCTCTATTTTTCCTATTACTTATTTACGTTTTTACGTTTGTGGGCCATCGGTATCTATCGCTTAATTTTTAAGAGAAATAATTTTGAGTCTTGTCTACATAGATACTTTTGAAAAGTTTGGATCTTATGTATCTTTGTATATTATGAGTTAGCAAATAAACAATGCATTTGTGACAGTTTGCTATTCCCTGTTCCCTGTTCCCTATTCCCTAGTGCGTAGCGCTATAGATAAGCAATTACCATAAATCAATATAACATAGTAAAAATAAGGTTGAAGCAGGCTGTAAGCAAGGCACGCTTTGAATCTACACCGTTACTACAAAATCATGTATATCCAAAAGCTTAAACAAATTTTAATCCCATCAAATACCCCAAAAACAAATCAGAAAATGTTCTGGCTAATTCTCAGCTTAACCTTCGCAGCAATATATAGTTTACTAGCACTTAAACAAGCATTTAGGGGAGAATATATTGTGCAAGATGATGCAAGACAGCACGTTTTTTGGATGCGTCGTTTTTTCGACCCAGAATTATTTCCTAATGATTTAATTGCTGATTATTTTCAGTCTGTTGCACCATGGGGTTATAAAATTTTCTATTGGCTATTTTTCCAAGTAGGAATAGACCCAATGTTCCTGAATAAATTATTACCATTACCTTTAAGTGTAATAACTGCTGCCTACTGTTTTGGAATTTGTTTTCAGATATTACCCATACCTTTTGCTGGTTTTATTGCCTCAGTATTATTAAGTCAAAATATCTGGCTTCAAGATGACATAGCTTCTGGCACACCTAGAGCTTTTTTATGTCCTTTATTTATGGCAGTTTTATACTATTTATTGCGAAAATCATTAGTTCCATTTTTAGTAGCGATCGCTCTGTTGGGATTATTTTATCCTCAATACGTTATCCTGACTGCTTTGATTTTAATTATCAGACTTTTAGACTGGGAAAAAGGGAAGTGTTGTTTGAGCAAAAATCCACAAGATTATCTATTTAGTGGGGTAGGTTTAGGATTAAGTTTGTTGGTGATTTTCTTTTATGCTTTAAATTCTAGTAATTATGAACCTGTAATTACAGCATTTCAAGCAAAAGTTTTGCCAGAATTTGGCCAAGCTGGTAGAGGTCCTTTTTTCTTACAAAATTTTTGGGATTTTTTCATCTTCGGCAGTCGTAGTGGCATTTTACCTCAACAATTATTTCTGCCTCGCATATTAATACTTGGATTATTTTTGCCAATACTTTTTCAGAAGGAAGAAGGAAGAAGGAAGAAGGAAGAAGGCAGAAGGCAGGAGGCAGAAGGCAGAAGGCAGAAGGAAGAAGAAGAAATTTATAACTTTGATGGGGCAAAAAATTTTCTCAGAAGACTACCTTTAATTCAAAAAATAACACCGAATATTAAATTGTTAGTTCAGATTTTTTTTGCTGGTGTAGTTTTATTCGTGGCAGCTCATCTTTTATTATTCAAGTTACATTTACCAAGTCGTTACACAAATTATAGTTTTCGGATAATTTTAGCTATAGCAACTGCCGTTGTTTTGTGCATAATTTTAGATGCCGTATTTCAGTGGCTAATTCAACAGCCATCTGACAAAATTAGAAGATTTTCAGGATTAATTTTTATTGGATTTTTAGGGATTTTACTTATTGGTAATTTTAGCTTGTGGAAAAATCTTTCTCACCTTAATTATCGAAGAGGTAAATCTCCAGAAATTTATGAATTTTTTGCTCAACAACCAAAAGATATTCTCGTTGCTTCTCTTTCAGAAGAGGTGGATTATATTCCTACATTTTCTCAACGTTCGGTATTGTTTGCCTGGGAATATGCCATTCCTTATCATCTCGGTTATTACAATCAAATTAAACAACGAGCTACAGAATTTATTTTTGCTCAGTATCATTCAGATATTCAATTGATTCAGAATTTTATCAATACTTATGAAATAGATTTTTTAATCTTAGACCGTCAAGTATTTATGCCAGAATATGTTCTGAAGAATCGTTGGTTGAGACAGTGGTATCATCAAATGGGAAATCAGATTGAAATTAACCTCCAAAATGGAACTATCCCTGCCATAGTTGGCACTATAGATAAATGTTCGGTTTTAGAAACAGAAAAATTATGGGTTTTGGAAAGTAAATGTATTTTGCTTGAATAAGCAATAAGAAAAAATACTGAAATTAGCAACCTCTTTTTTCTATATTTAATTTATCGTTATCGAGATTACAGTTTTGCCATTCTTTTGTTAAATTTAAACTTGCTTTTAGCTAACTTATATCTGATTTTTCATCCTCATGATAAGGGTAGGAGATTTCTCTTTGAATTCTCCGGATGCTAGATTTCCTTTCTCCATAACCTAAAACATAAGTACCAATAAATAATATAGGCGAAATAACAAATATAATTCCCCAAAAAACTATAAACCAGTTAGGATGCTGTAGCATTTCAAGCGACATTTGTTCTGGGTTATTCAAAAAATTATTAATCCGGTCTACTTTTTGAGTAGCTACTAATTCACTTGAAGCAGAAAAAGCTTCTTGTATTGGAATTTCATCATATTCAGTCAAAAGAAATATTCCATATCCACTCTTTCGTTTATGACCCATTCGCTTTTTTTTAGTACCTTGAAGCTGTCCTGGAATAATTACAGTAATACGTTTTCCACGCAAGCCAAAATAAGTAACTTCACAGGTTACTTTTTGGTTTAACTGGAGGCGTTTACATTTTAGGGTTGTCAGTTCAGAACCAAATAACAAATATAATCCTAATACAAAGGCAAAAATAAAACCTATAGGTTCAGGAAGATTAATTTTTTTTGACATGGCTTATCATCAGATAAATATTTAGTAGACTTCTTGAAAATTATACAAAAATTTATCGCTTGATCGGCTATATAGTTCTATGTTTTTGGGCAACAGAGATTAAGATTAACTTCTAAATAAATTTACAATATGGTGTTATACCATTTTGATAAATGTTTGTTACAAATGCTAGAAGCAAGAAAGAAGGAAGAGGGAAGAAGGAAGAAGGAAGAAGGAGGAAATATCGAAAAAAAAGGGGGGAAAAATAGATATAAATATCTAAAATTAATTGGAACGGCTATTTTTAAGCATGCGCGGTCGATATCTACCTTTTTGTAGCATTATTTTTTCAAATTGGTATTATTTCAGTTATTAGTTGTAAATTTTCTAGTATTATCTTTTCTAGATGAATTCTATCTGGATTTAATACCTTATATCTACACAGTGTCTATAATTAGTTAGGGTTAATCCCATGAAGTAGTAACTTTTCAGTATCCCCATCCACTTTTTACTTCTTCCTTCTTTAAGGTAATGAAATGGTGAAAATTAGCACATTGAAAAATCAAATCCTCAATCCCATAGCTCAAATTTTTATCTTAGGCTTAATTTTCGGAATTTCCTATACTCAAGACCCTCTATATACCTCAAATCAACATACTAAATTTTTACAAGGATTAGCTAAAGCTGGTTCTGGTTATTTAAACAAAGATTGGTTAGCTAATACACTCGACCCTTTACCCGCTTTTACTTTTTTAGTTCAAATTACTTATACTTACCTCCACGAAAACTTTTTCTACTTCTATTACATCCTAATTTTTGGCATCTACATTTACAGTATACTTGGCATTGCTTCTATAATTTTCAAAATTAATACTTCCCGACTGAAACTACTCATTTATTTTCTCCTCCTCCTGACTATCCACTGTCTACAAATCAGAATATTTGACTTTAAAACTCATGTACATCTCCACTATGGTTTAGCCGAACAATATATTCTCGGTGACTATTTTCAACCCTGTACATTTGGGGTGTTAATTATCTTTTCTATCTATGCCTTTCTCAGAAAAAAACCTTTTTTAGCAGTCTTAGCTTTAGGAATAGCTGCAACCTTTCATCCCACATATCTCCCTAGTGCAGCTTTACTAACTTTAGCTTATCTTATTCTCACTTATAAAAATGAAAATAATCTCAAAAAATCATTATTAATAGGTGTTGTTTCATTTATCTTTGTATTACCAGTAGTCAGTTATATGACTATTACCTTTCAACCCACATCTCCCGAACTTTTTCAAATATCTGAAAGTTTACTTGTCAATAGAATTCCTCATCATTCCTTCCCTGATATTTGGTTAACTGAACCTGCCGCTCCAATTCAGATTTTAGTAGTAGCGATCGCTCTCTATCTTCTCCGCAAAACTAGACTATTTTTGATCTTTTTTTTTCCCTTTGCCACAGCAACTATTCTGACAATAATTCAAATAATTTCTGTCAGTAATACTTTGGCATTTCTTACTCCTTGGCGAGTATCCGCTTTTTTAGTTCCGATTTCTAGTTGTATGATAATTGCCTATATTGTGGCGGTTATTTTTGATAGATATTATCCTCAAATTATGAAATACAAAAAACAACTTGAAATTGGCAGTTTAGTAGGAATATATCTTTTCATCTTGTCAGGAGCAGGAATACAACTAGAAAAGCTAAGTATTAATCAAAAAGATACGCCAATTATTATGGAATATGTCAAAGAAAATAAACAGGTGGGAGATATATATTTAATTCCTTACGCTTCTGGGAAATTTGTTGACTTTAGAATTGCTACAGGTGCGCCAATTTTAATTAATCTTAAATCTCATCCCTACAAAGATACAGAAGTTATTGAATGGCACAATAGATTATTAATGGCACAGCAATTTTATGATAATTCTGCCATAGCTAAATGTCAGGCTTTGCAAAATTTAATTGATAAATATCAGATAACTCATATAATTATTGAAAATGATGATTCTATTCAATGTTCAGGAGTAGAAAGAACTTATATCGATAATTTATATAAGATGTATAAAATTATTGAAAAATAGCTACTATTGAAAAATTTTGCTTCCCTTCTTCCTTTATATAAACAGTTACCATTGACAAAATAGTCCCTGTTTGATAAAGTTCAAAAAAATTACTAAAAAAAAATGCTGAAAAATCTCTAATTAATCTAGAGAAAGCAAAAAAATAATTACAGCAGACTAGGTTCTTTATTAGGAGTCAGAAGTCAGTTAGGTTTAAATTCCTAATGAAATTGAACGTAAAATCTACCATATATCACCGAAAAATTTGAGTCTGAAGCTTCTTCTTTTAAGAGGATAAAAAGCGGTTAATCTTTGCAGGTTTCCGTAGGGTGGAATGGCGAGGTCTCGGAGCCATACCTATGAGACAAAGAGAAAAAGAAGATTCCATATTTTCTTGCCTCCTTATTATAGGAGGTACTGATAACTAATAACTGATAACTGATAACTGATTTAATGTTCTATCAAAAACCTTATTTTACTTGGTTAAAAATATTTATTGCCATTACCTTAATCTTAGGAATATGTTTCAGATTCATAAATATTGACCGCAAAGTTTACTGGTACGATGAAACAATTACCTCCTTAAGAATTGCTGGTTATACTAGAGGCGAATTAGAAGATATAACCGATGAAGCTGGCATAATTAGTGGGAAATTTTTCCAGCAGTATCAAGGAACTAACCCTAATAAAAATGTCATTAATACTATCAACTCTTTAGCAACAGAAAACCCCGAACATTTGCCGATTTATTTTGTACTGCTCAGATGGTGGGTAAAATTATTTGGTCATTCTGTAGCAGTAACCAGAAGTTTCTCAGCTTTGACCAGCTTATTAATATTTCCTTGTATTTACTGGTTATGCCGAGAATTGTTCAATCAACCATTAGTTGGAGAAATAGCGATCGCTCTGACGGCAGTTTCTCCAATTTCAGTATTATATGCTCAAGAAGCACGGGTTTATAGTTTATTTACAGTCACAATTTTATTATCAAGTATTGCCTTACTTCGGGCAATGAAAATCCCCACTAAACGTAACTGGAAAATTTACACAGTAAGTTTAATCTTTGCGTTATATACTCATCTTTTTTCCATATTATTAGCCTTGGGTCATGGATCATATATACTTTTAATCGAAAAACTAAAATTAACCAAAAAATTCAAATCTTATCTCTTAGCATCTGTTTCTGGATTTTTAATTTTTTTACCATGGTTTATAGTAATAATTGAACATTTCGATGGCACAAAATGGGTATCTCAAGCAGCACCTTTATTAACCTTGTTGAAAAGATGGTTGATTAATTTAGGTTTTACTTTTATTGATATTCAAATTGGCTCTCCAGAAAGATTATTTGATGTCAAAAATATTGTTTTTGATAATGATGCTTTATTAAGTCTCAATACAATCTGGCCGTATCTATTATTGATAACTTTAGTCTTAGTCATATACTCAATTTATTTTATTTGTCGGAATGCACCTAAATCAGTAAGTATATTCATTTTAACCTTGATATTATTAACTCCCATGACTTTGATAATTCCCGATTTAATCTCTGGTGGACAACGTTCAACTATTCCTCGTTATTTCATCCCCAGTTACTTAGGAATTAAAATATCTGTTGCTTATCTTTTGGCTACTAATTTAAGCAACTTTAGTAACCAAGTTCAATATAAACTTTGGCAAATAGTAACAGTTACTCTAATTTCTGTAGGAGTAATATCTTGTGGAATTAGTTCCCAAGCAGAAACTTGGTGGCATAAATATAGTAGTTATTATGACCCTCAAGTAGCAAAAATAATTAACCAAACAAACAACCCACTTGTAATTAGTAATCATTCCCTGAGATTAGCTTCTCTAAGTTATTTACTTAATCCTCAAGTTAAATTTAAATTTGTTGAAGTGGGTGATATACCAGAAATTCCTGATGGTTTTAGTCATGTGTTTGTATTTCGCCCAGAATGGAGTTTAATTTCACGATTAGAAACACAAGAAAACTCCCCACTAGAATTAGTTCATAACAGTGGAGAACTCTGGATTTTAAAAGCATCAGAAAAAAAGAGTCAGCGGAAATAAATCAAGTAGTTATTCAGGATAAATATTTATACCAATTACCATGCATTAAAGCTATACTTAGGTAGTACTTCAATTATTAAGTAATTAACACTAGCCTTATCACTTTTTTGATAATTAGCACCCTAGGAGTGCATTAATTATTATTATGTTGACTACTCCCTTACTTCCCCTCTTGGGAGGGGTTAGGGGTTAGTTCCCTACTCCCCTACTCAAGATACGGGTTGAAAAGTTTTTGAGAAATGGTATTACTTAAACCTCAGAATATTCGATGCAAAAATCTTACTTTCATTGGTTAAGAGTCTTAATTATAATCATCTTAATCTTAGGAGTCTACTTCGGATTCATCAATATTGACCGAAAAGTTTACTGGCACGATGAGATAATTACTTCTGTAAGAATAGCTGGCTATACAAAAGAAAATTTTTCTGACATTCTGAAAAAATCTGGTGTAGTCGAGCAGGAAAATTTACAACAATATCTAAATATCGACTCTAACAAAACTTTTATTAGTACCATTAACTCTTTAGCAACAGAAAATCCCGAACAGGTTCCCATATATTTTATACTTTTGAGATGGTGGGTAAAATTATTTGATAACTCTATAGAAGTAATCAGAAGTTTTTCTGCTGTAGTTAGCTTGTTAGTATTTCCTTGTGTTTATTGGTTATGCCGATAATTATTTAATAAATCATTAGTTGGAGAAGTAGCAATCGCTCTGACGGCAACTTCTCCAATTTTGGTCTTATATGCTCAAGAAGCGCGGGGTTATAGTTTATTTACTTTGACGGTTTTATTATCATATTTGCTTGATTCTAAGTGTCAAATTAACATAATTATTCATACACAATACTCTCCAGTTTTTTAGATTTAATATCTGAATTGTTGAGAGTCACAATTTTATTTATTAGCAAAATAATATTGATTTTTATTAATTATTCATAGAAGTAAAAACCGTGTAACAACATAAATACGTTCATTACTATAAGTTTTACTTATGGTATTTTTATATAGATACGAAGTGTTTGTCTTCATAGAATCTTTAGAAACTTTGGTACTACTCTACAACAAGGAACAGTGAGAAAAATATTTCTCTGTCTTACACCAATTTGATAAATATTTGCTACAAATAACTAGGTTATTTCTTAGAAGTCAGGAGTCAAAATGAATAGACATCTCTAAAAATCAAAAATCAAATAAATTCTCACACAGAATAGAATTTATCTTGCGTCAAGCGTCCTAACAGTTATGGCGACAGTTATGGCGGTTGCTATATTAGGTCAGAATTTATCTTTAGAGTACCGTCACTTTTTGTCTGGAAATAATTTTTTTTGCTGTTTTTATAGAAATTTAGTAGTTGACAACTATTTTTTTGTAACTATCTATGGACTATGGAAAAATTAATTTGCATAAGTTTTTAACTGCACCCACTCCAGTCAGATTTTGGTTTTATTTAAGTCTGGGTTTAGCAGCAATTTGTGGAATTTTAGGAATTATTCCCGCTTTTAGTAATGAATATGTAGTCCAGGATGATGCTCGCTCCCACGTTTTTTGGATGGCAAGATTTCTCAATCCCGAACTTTTTCCTAACGATATTATTGCTGACTATTTTCAATCTGTTGCTCCCACCGGATATACCTATTTTTATCAATTATTTTCTCTCATAGGCATTCCACCTTTACTATTAAATAAATTTCTGCCAATCATATTAGGATTAATCACAACTACCTATTGTTTTAGAGTAGAAATAGAAATCTTCCCAGTGCCACTCGCCGGATTTCTCAGCACATTATTTTTGAATCAAAATCTCTGGCTAAAAGATGACTTAATCTCCGCTACCCCCAGAGCATTTTTCTATCCTTTATTTTTGGCATTTTTATACTATTTCCTCAGACATTCTTGGTTAGGAATTGCTGTAGCGATCGCTCTGCTCGGATTATTTTATCCCCAAGGAGTTTTACTCTGTCTTGCTGTCTTAGTCTTAGATTTTCTCCACTTCCGAAGTCGCCCAAAATTTATCATTTTAGCTATTGGTTTAACCGCAGGTTTTTTCGTACTTTTACCCTATGCTTTGAATACTTCCGAATATAGTCCGATTGTTACATTAGCTGAAGCTCAAAAATTACCAGAATTTTGGCCAGGAGGCAGAGCTTCCTTCTTTTCAAATAATAGTTTTGACTTTTGGTTAACAGGCGATCGCTCAGGTATTATCCCCCCAGAATGGTTATCTCAATCTTTCCTACCTCCTCAAGTTTGGGCAGGATTATTACTCATCTTCTTAAGCTCAAGATATTTTCCCCTAGCCAAAAAAATCACTCATAAAATCATCCTTTTACCAGAATTATTATTAGCATCAACCGGAATATTTTTAGCTGCTCACTTTTTACTATTTCGGTTACATCATCCCAGTCGTTACAGTCAACATAGTCTCAGAATAATCATGGCTTTAGCTGGTGGGATAGCCTTCACTTTAATAATTGATTTTGTCTGGCACAAATTTCATCTACTCAACCATCCCTTCCAAACAAAACCAGTTGAAAAAAATCAAACTATATTAAGTTCCTATAGAAGATTAATTACACATCCTATAAAATCCCTGTTCCCTGTTCCCTGTTCCCTGTTCCCTTACTTATATATAGTGCTAATTCTCCTCCTTTTATATCCAGCTTTAACCAACAACTTTCCTGTGACTAATTATGTTGTGGGAAAAGTACCCCAACTTTATGAATATTTAGCCCAACAACCTTCAGATATTCGGGTTGCTTCTTTAGCATTAGAAGCTAATAATATTCCTACTTTTGCTCAACGTTCAATATTGGTAGGTTCGGAATATGCTTTACCTTATCATCAGGGATATTATCGAGAAATAAAACAACGAGCTAAGGATTTAATCCAAGCACAATATAGTCCTGATTTAAAACAGGTACAAAATTTTATTGAAAAATATGGAATTGATTTTTGGTTGTTAGATTCTCAAGGGTTGACTTTAGAATATGTCACGAAAAATCATCGTCTGAGGCAATTAAATAATACTGCTGCTGCTGTAGTTAAGATGCAGATGGAAAATGGTGTAGTTCCCAGTTTGTTAAATGCTCAGAAAAGTTGTCAAGTTCTAGATGTTCAAGACTTAGTTTTATTAGAAGCAAAATGTATTTTAGAGCTTAAATCTTAAATAAAAGAAATTACTAGATTTTTCATTGCATTAAGCACTAAAAAAAAAGCGGCGCGGGAGGGAATTAGGGTTGCGCGGTACCAAAAATTCTGATACACTTTTGTTATTGGGTGGTACTCGCCCAGGGCAAACGCATCTTATTTTGCCGTTCCCTATATGTAGTGTTTATTTGATTTTATAGACACTATATGTTGAAAGTCTATTGTCAACAAGCGCAATAAAACCCGGTTTATTGATAATTACCCCTAGTTTATTGACGAGATGCGTTTGCCCTGTTAACTCGCCCATGCTCATGACTTTTTATTCAACTAAAAAATAGTATTTCACATAAATATAAATTATTATTCGTTTTCAATTAGAGAGAATTTAAATAGCTCTCCTATGAGAAATCCAGCTATTTAATTGTAATTTGCTCGAGAAACATCAGACTTTTTAAACACTAAAAAATGTTGTTGTGGTAAAAAATCATCAGTCTCTTGCCAAACCAAACCCACAGAATTCATTTCTTTTTTTACCTGTTTCTCAGTCATCTTGTGCAAACCTTTAATCATAATCATCGGATTTTCACCCCGATATTCCAATAAAATAACCCGCCCACCAGACTTCAAAGCAGCAACTATTCCCAACATCATTTCTCGCGGATATTCAAACTCGTGGTAAGCATCAACTAACAAAGCAATATCAACAGTAGAAGGAGACAAATTAGGATTATCTACATCCCCTAAAACCGTCTCAATATTAGTAATATTTTCCTCATTTTTAACAAAATTAATTAACTCCAACATCTCCGGTTGTATATCTACCGCAATTACCTTACCTTGAGGAATCAAAGGACTAATTCTAAAAGTAAAATAACCAGTACCAGCACCAATATCTGCCACAACATCTGTAGATTTTAAATCAAGACGATCGATAGCATTTTGAGGATTTTCTCTATAACTTCTGCTAGGTCTTTCTAACCAAGCAGCACCTTCATGACCCATAACTTTAGCTATTTCTCGACCTAGATAAAATTTCCCAATACCTTCCGGATTATGGATAGTTTTATATTTATAAACTCCATCGGAACTAGCAACTACATTAGTTTTTACAGAACAAGCATTTAAGAGTAGACTTAGAAAAACTATAGATAAAATTATGCCTACATTTTTTAAATAGTTGATGAACAATTTATTCACACTTAACTAGGATTAAATAACTAGAATAATCTTATCATATTCCACAAAATTAGTAAGTAAAGCCAAAACAAAATTTAGTTATAACTACTTTCCTGATAGTCGCCTTATGCCAAATTCAAGAAAGATTGTTACAGTAAAATATAGATGCTTAACGGAATTGAAAAATCTTCATTGTTTATTTATTATACCTACCACCTACCACCTACCACCTAACACCTAATACCTTGAATAGCCAATGTAGCAATATTTTTTGAAAATGGTATTATATATCTGCTTCTAACCGTTTGATTGAATAGAGTGAATTAATGACCGCTGCTAAAGCAATAATTTACTCGTTAAACAATTAACAATTAATAATTACCTCTGATTTTTATTCAATCTTGTTATCAAAATAAATATCAATGTTTTTTATTCTTAAACGGAGACGGTTAAAAACTGAAATTATTAATTATAAGTTATGAAGTAAATAGGAAAAAAAAGCTATATATCCAAACAAAAAAACATGATTTTCAATTTAATAAATTTAGTTATAGCACGATAGATAAACAAGATAAATATCCCCCTTTTTACCGAATGATTAAGGTTTAAAGCCTCTCCTTGGATGCGCCGCGAGTTGTCGCTCTACAAAGAGAAACAAGAAAAAAATTTCCCTACCGCGTCAATCCTCTTCTTTTCAAGAAGAGGTAATTGTTAATAATTAATAATTAATAATTAATTATTGAAAGTCTTGGTATATATTTTAATTTGAGATACAGTAGTTTATATCAATTTAAGCAATCAATAACAATTAGTTGATAAAGTAATACAATTATGCCTCAAGAATATAATAAATTAGTACGCGATCGCATTCCCGAAATTATCCGTAAAAGTGGTTTAGACTGTGAAACTATCACTCTCTCAGAAACAGAATATCGCCAAGCATTACGAGAAAAACTTATTGAAGAAGCCCAAGAAGCAGCAACAGCAAGTAACGCTGATTTAGCCATAGAAATAGCTGACTTATTAGAAGTAGTAGATGCTTTACTCAAAAGTTATGGAATTTCTCATAATCAAATTACACTCGAACGAGATCAAAAACGCGCAACTAAAGGAGATTTTGAGCAGAAAATCATGTTATTGTGGACAAAAGAAAATAATACTAAATAGAAACTATTAAAAATGTTGAGGAAAAACATCTTAACTAACACACCTTGAGAAGCAATTGTGGGTTATTCTCGTGCAGTAAAAATCGGTAATTTTATTTATGTCTCAGGTACTACTGCTACCGATAAAACTGGGAAAATTATGAGTACACACACTTATGAACAAACTGTACAAATTATCCAGAATATTGAAACAGCTTTACAGACAGTCGGAGCAAGTTTAAAAGACGTAGTCAGAACCAGAATTTATGTAACAAATATCGATAAATGGGAAGAAATAGTTCAACAATTAATAATTAATAATTATTAATTATTTTCAAGGAGAGGATTGACGCTTAAGGAAAAATTTTTCTCTCTTGGTCGATTGGATATGGCGAGGAGACCCGTTCTTACAGACCCGCTCCGAAGATCGCCATCCCACCCTACGGGAAGCTGCGCTAACGACCGCTTGTTTCTCCTTTAAAGGAGAGAATTTCAACCTTAATTATTCGGTAAAAACTTCATAGCTTCAATCTATAATTTTGAAAATTTTACACATCTCGAACAGATTAATATATTTAATTTTTAGTAATGAATAGAATTAGAATTGCCAGAGATAAAGCAGATTTAGTCAAAGCTTTAACCGAGTCAGAAGAAAAAACAGCTCCTTTTAAAACTTATGCTGATGTAATGGTATTTGCCGCATCTTTAGCCATTAAGAAAAACCACCGAGTTCCACTAACAGAAATTTCTCAAAGAGAACCAGGTCCAATTAGTATTGAAGTGTTTTGGTCTAGGGGATATGACAGTATTATTAAATTAATCGCGATCGCCGACACAAAAGATACACAAATTCTCTCTCCAACAAATGAAGAAATAGAAGAAAATTACATTAAAATATTTGAAGAGTATGCCAATGGAGGGTTAGAAATATTACGAGATGAAATGCGGGGTGCAGTAGATTATTCAGAACGACTTTTATTAGTCTTAATTTCCCAGAGATATCAAAAATCTCAGCCAGAAGCAGAATTTGATTTAACTAAATTTTTGAAATAAATAAAAAAGTTCAAAAATCAACAATTAACAGTTATACCAATTTGATGTGAGGCTTCACAGATATTTATAACTGTTTAACCGAAGATGATATAACTCTTTTTTGACTGTTGACTTTTGACTTTTAATTTTTAACTTTTGACTTATATTTAGGTGCGCCCATACAGGTATGATGACGATATTGAGCATCAAAAAGGGAACGCAAATTAAAGAATCATGCGAATTTTATTTGTGGCAGCTGAAGTAGCTCCTTTAGCCAAAGTTGGTGGTATGGCCGATGTAGTCGGAGCCTTACCCAAAGTGCTACGGGCCATGGGTCACGATGTCCGTATCTTTATGCCTTACTATGGCTTTCTGGGCGACAAAATGGAAATTCCAGAAGAAGCAATCTGGGAAGGAAATGCCATGTATCAAAGCTTTAGCATTTATGAGACGGTACTACCAAAAAGCGACGTGCCGTTGTACCTATTTGGCCATCCGTCTTTTTGGCCACGTCGTATCTACTACGGAGATGACGAAGACTGGAGGTTCACTCTATTTGCCAATGGAGCGGCTGAGTTTTGCTGGAATGGCTGGAAACCAGATATTATTCATTGCAATGACTGGCACACAGGCATGATTCCAGTTTGGATGCATGAAACCCCAGATATTAAAACCGTATTTACTATTCATAACCTAGCTTATCAAGGACCTTGGCGCTGGTTATTAGAAAGAATTACTTGGTGTCCCTGGTATATGGAGGGACATAATACAATGGCTGCAGCAATACAGTTTGCCGACCGGGTAACTACTGTTTCTCCTACTTATGCAGGTCAGATCCAAACACCAGCTTATGGCGAACGCCTAGATGGTTTAATGTCTTTTATTAGCGGTAAGTTAACAGGTATTCTTAATGGTATTGACCTGAACTTTTATAATCCAGCTAATGACAGATACATTGCTCAAACTTATACTATCGATACCTTAGAAAAACGTGCTGCTAATAAAATTGCTCTCCAAGAAGAGGTAGGCTTTGAAGTAAATAAAAACACGTTTTTAACAGGAATGGTCTCCCGACTGGTAGATCAAAAAGGACTTGATTTAATGCTGCAAGTATTGGATCGGTTTATGGCTTATACCGATAGTCAGTTTATATTGTTAGGCACAGGCGATCGCTTCTATGAAACCCAAATGTGGCAGATAGCTACTCGTTACCCTGGTCGTATGAGTGTCCAACTTTTATATAATGATGCCCTATCTCGGCGGATCTATGCAGGTACCGATGGTTTTTTAATGCCTAGTAGATTTGAGCCTTGTGGTATTAGTCAAATGTTGGCCATGCGTTATGGTAGCGTACCTATTGTGCGTCGCACAGGAGGGTTAGTTGATACAGTATCTTTCCATGACCCAGTTAACAATGCTGGTACTGGCTATTGTTTCGATCGCTATGAACCACTAGACTTCTTTACTGCAATGGTTAGAGCTTGTGAAGCTTTCCGCTTTAAAGAGCAATGGCAAGAATTACAGAAACGCGGTATGAGAGAAAACTTTAGTTGGGACAAATCAGCTCAGGAGTATATTAAAATGTACAAATCAATACTTGGCTTACCTGAGGAAGAAACAACAACAGACAAGGAGCCTGAATTAGTCTAGTAAAACCTAATTTTAGAATAGGAATTGAGTTAAAACACCCAATTCCTTATTTCTTTATTTCTTTTCTTTTTATAGAAAGCTTGTACTGAAATTTATCAGTTGTCAGCTTTTTTATTTCTCCGAACGTCTTGCTTTTCAAGCTAGTTAATTTACTGAATTAACATCAAAAATGCTTTTTTTAAGTAAATAAATCTAGCGGTAAATGACCATAAGTTCCATTAATTCCTGTATCTTCAGCAGATTGACAAGATACTAATACCCCTCTATATTCTCCAATATAGGATTCAAGATGATATGACTCTTTTATCCCATTAAACTTGATATAAACTGAACCTTCAATTGTTCTAAAATTAGAATCATCAATTAGGGTAGTATTATATCCTAATGCCCCTAGATAGCTTTCTAAAGCAGATAAAGCTTCAGTAGTTGATTCGGCACAAATTCCCAACATTTGATAGTCAGACAAATTAGCTAATAGCAAAATTGCTGCTTGAGTAATAGCTTTTTCCTCTGGTGATTCTACTAACTTAATGTTTTGACAGGCAAATTTATGGAGGATTTCTTCAGCTTGAACAACAGTGAGATTTTGAATGTTTTGAGTAGACATATAATACTGTAAATTGTATGACGATAATATCTGTAATATTGGTGGGATAACAGGAGTTTTATCAAAATTATACAATTTTCAATAACTCAACTAAATAAAGTTAATCAATGACAGCCTAATATTACATCTATCATATTGTCTAAAGTACAAAATTTATAATAGTTAACTGAGAATATGAAAAATACTATAGTAACCAGCCTATTTTATACTTCCTACTCTCTAACCCTTGAAATAATTAGCTATCTCAAGAGTTCAGGGTTAATACTTACTTCTGAACTTTCATGTAATAATTGACAGGAAGCTTTCACATGAGTTATTATCACTATTAATCAACTATAGCCATCCTAAGATAGAATATGAATATAAGCTACATATAAATAGAATTAACCGTTAGTATTTAGATGATTAAAAATTTTTCCAACCTATTTAGATAATTTATATTATATTATTTAAGTAAAAATATTTGATGAAACAATCTTTTTGATGATGAACTACAAGTTTAGTCAAATTTATTATGATATCAATAAACTAGAAAAACTTGCTATCTTGCTATCCATAAATAAAAAAAATAATTTATGACTATCTTCATAGGTCTTGAGTTGTATCAATACTTTTTAAATTTATCCATTACACTAATCTCTACTATTTTTATTCAAAAATATCGCACAAATAAAATATCTACATAGGAATATAGAATAAAATTTCTCAATAACTAATTACCAAATTAATAAAATAATCCTTAGATCCAATAAATAAAATTATAATAGAAGTAGTAAACTCAGGAAATTAATCATCAGTGAAAATATCATTAGTTGTTAGTGACTTATCAACCAGTGGTGTGGGAAGATGGGGAGGCGCAGTACGTCCTTTCTTATTATCTCAAGCACTAAAAAAACTACAAGTAGATGTAGAAATTGTGGGCTTTGTTAGTGGAGAAAAACAACAACTAACAACTAATCAGGAAAATACTATCATCGCCATAGATAGCCACAATTACTATCCCAAATTTTTATTATCAGCCAAACAACTTCTAGATAAAATAACAGGAGACATAATTTACGCCTACAAATTAAAACCTACCAGCCTAGGTTTATCTCTAATCAGAAAAATGCAAATCCATCGCCCAGTATTTTTAGATATTGACGATTGGGAGTTAAGCTGGCATGGAGGAGATAGTTGGAAATATCATCCCAGTCTTAAACAATTAGCTAGAGATATCTTGAAACCAGAAGGAGCATTGCGACAACCAGACCATCCCTTTTATTTAAAATGGATAGAAAGTTTTGTCTCCAAAGCAGACAGGGTAACTCTACACAATCAATTTCTCAAAAAACGCTTTGGTGGTACTTATTTACCAAATGGAAAAGACACAACTTTATTCGACCCAAGCAAGTACGATCCAGAGGTAAGTAGAACTCGTTATGGCTTGAGCGATTATAAAATTTTAATGTTTCCAGGGGCACCACGACCTTATAAAGGCGTAGAAGATGTTTTAATAGCCCTAGAGAATATCAATCAGCCAGATTTAAGGTTGGTCATTGTCGGAGGTAGTCCTTATGATGATTATGACCGTCAACTAATGGAAAGATGGGGACATTGGATAATTAAAATGCCAAAATATCCACCTACAGTTATGCCAGAAATTGTAGCGGCTGCCCATATAATAGTAGTCCCCCAGAGAGATACTCCAGAAGCTCAAGCACAATTTCCATTAAAACTAACTGATGGAATGGCAATGGCCAAACCAATTATCGCCACAAAAGTAGGGGATATTCCAGAAATTGTAGGCAATACTGGCTATTTAGTCGATCCTAGTTCTCCCGAACAAATTGCAGCACAAATTGAATTAATATTTAACGACTTAGCTACAGCAAATACCAAAGGCATGAAAGCTAGAAAAAGATGTATTAAATATTATAGTATTGATGCTATGGCAGAAATTTTATCAGAGTTAATCAAAATTTAGTGAGCAGGTATTAAGAGTAGTAAAAATTGAGATATTGTAAGATACAAGGAAAATATAAATGTCTACAAAAGAATTTATTTTAAGATTTATTCGGCGTTATCCTTTCCACATAATAGGAAATATTGCATTAGGTTTTGCCGGAGGATTATTTAATGGAGTTAATACAGCCCTAATAGTACCTATACTACTGCAAATTTCTGGGCAAGAAATTGAACTGAAGGGTTCTCCACCTATAATTAATTTTTTATTATCTCCTTTTGAGGGAGTACCAGAAAAGTATCGTCTTGTGGTGATGCTTTTAGCAGTCATATTAACTATTGTTCTGAAAAATTTAACCATATATTTAAAGAGTTTGTTATCAGTAGCCTTTAGTCGTAGGCTCACAAATAGTATTAAATCGGAAATGTTCCAAACATTAATGGACAGCGACTTAGACTTCTTCACAAAAGTAAAAGTAGGAGATTTAACAAAACGTTTAGGCTCAGATACAGCTCAGTGTACTGCAACAGTTAATGCTTATATTAATTTAATAACTCAATTAATAACTGTTTTATTATTTGTAAGCATACTAATTTCTATCTCTTGGCAACTTACTTTGATTTCTACTCTATTGGTAACCTTAATAGCAGGTATTAATCAATTATTTATCCTTCGTTCAAAAAAATTTGGGTCTTTGTTGAACCGGGCACAAAAAACTTATGCAATCAAAGTAATTGAAGCTCTCAGTGGTATCCGGTTAATTAAATCAGTAAGTAGCGAAAATAGAGAATATAAACAGTTAAGAAAATTAATGCTGTCCTTGGAAAATATAGCGCTGAAAGAAAAAATGAATTCAGCGTTAATCGCACCAGTTAATGAAGTGACAAGCATAATTACAGTAATCTGTATTTTATTATTAGGTAAAAATTTATTTGCCGGTACAATGGAAAATGTTTCTGCTATCTTACTTACCTATCTTTTAGTTCTATTTCGGTTACTACCAATGATATCAGGAATTAATAGTACCCGTAATCAAATTGCCAAAGGGTCTGCTAGTTTTGATATGGCTGTAGACTTATGGAGAAGAGATAATAAACCAATAATGAAACCTGGTTCCATACCCTTTCAAAAAGTTAGGAGGAAAATTCATTTTAATAAAATTTCTTTCTCTTATCCAGGTAATAGTAATCTAGTTCTCAAAAATGTTGATGTATCTGTACCTCAAGGTAAAACTTTAGCATTAGTGGGAGGTTCAGGAGCAGGTAAGTCAACATTTGCTGACCTACTACCAAGATTTTATGACCCTACCTCTGGTTCCATTACTATAGATGGCATTGACTTGCGTGAGTTCGATATTACCAGTCTCAGAAAAAGAACTGGTATTGTTAGTCAAACGACTCATTTATTCAACGACACAGTCAGAAATAATATTTTTTATGCTTGTCCTGATGCCACAGAAGATGAAATTATTCAAGCTGCCAAACAAGCTAATGCTTATGATTTTATTATGGAATTGCCGAAGCAATGGGATACCGAAATAGGCGATCGGGGTGTTATGCTTTCTGGGGGTCAACGTCAACGCTTGGCTATTGCTAGAGCATTACTGCAAGATCCAGAAATATTAATCTTAGACGAGGCCACCAGTGCCCTTGATACTGTTTCTGAGCGTTTAGTGCAGGAGGCCATCGATCAATTAAGTCGAGACCGAACAGTTTTAGTTATTGCCCACCGTCTCTCAACAATTCAAAATGCAGACAAGATAGCTGTTTTAGAGCGTGGAGAATTAGTGGAAATTGGCACTCATTTGGAACTTCTACAAAAAGAAGATGGTTACTATCGCCGTCTCTATTCTATACAGTTTGGCGGCCAATCTAAGGCAGATAATTATATTGACCAGCAACTTTTGACTAAAGCTTCTTATGAAGCTCGTGGTTTTCTCAATCAAATTGTTGGTTCTTTAAGACTATTAGTTGATGAAATAATTGATACACCCGAAGAACAAACAGAAATTACTGAGGAAGCTTTTCAGTCCGCAATTTCTCTTTTAAGAACCTTAGAAATATTTGAAAATCAAATGGTAAATGGGAACAAAGGTTAAGGCTCAAAATTTTATCGGCTCAGTTATTATTATTATTATTATGAATCATTAATCAAAAATTTTGATATATTCAGAGAATTAGCTGATTTTATATAATGTTTTTATTTGAGATGTAAATCTAGATTGAGGTTTTTTATTATCAAAAAAAGTGCACTGATGGAGTAGCTTCTATCCTTGTGTTTGCTAGTATTTATTGCTGTTTTCTCTCCTTTACTATTCTCTCCATACCTTTTTGATAACACTTAGTCTCCACATCCCAGATAAAAACGCTATAGAACAAAGTTTGTCATACTAAAACGCTAACTGGAGTTCTATCGCTCCCATTTTTCAAATATCCATTCTTGCAAAATAGGATTGACTAATTCCGGTGCTTCATCTTGAGGACAATGACCAACCCCAGGTAAAGGAATAAACTTTTCTACTGTTTCAAACTTAGCAAATTCTTTTGCCAATTCAATATTCTCCCAGGGGTCTTCCTCTCCCCATAAAATGAGAGCTGGACATGGTAATATTGGCAATAAATCTTCAGGTAAAGGTCCTTGAGAATAACCAGTAAAAGCCACAAAAACATCAACTGCTCCCTCATCTTTTGCTGGTGTTAAGAGTATATCTATTAATTCATCAGTAACAGCTTCAGAACGTTTATAAGCTTGCAACAATACTCGCCTGACTGTTTTCTTTGTTGCTAACTGATTAAAAAATATTTGACTTATCCACTTGACTTTGAGCGCTTTTTGTACTATATCTGCTCCTTGACTGCGATACCAAGGAAGAGTAGACCGTTTCCGTTCGTGCAAAAGTCGCAAAGAACAATTAATAATTCCTATACCCAAAGCAATATCTGGATAATCTACTGCTGCCTGCATCACCGCAATACAACCAACAGAATTTCCGACAAGAAAAGCAGGGGTGCCAACTATCTCTCTACAGAAATCAGCAATTTGTTGACCCCAGGTTTCAAATGTATAGGTAACATCTTTGCTTGGGGTTGGTTTAGCTGAAGCACCAAAACCAAGTAAGTCAATAGCATAACAGCGACAACTGGTAGCTAGTACAGGAATATTTTTGCGCCAGTGTCCCCAGGAAGCACCAAAACCATGTACGAGTAATACAGACGGGCCTTTTTCTCCTTGGCTTTGGTAGCAGATAGGCCAACCTCGCCATATCCAAGTTTTAGCGGTAGTCATCAGATTTTAAGATGTATCGATCGTTAGTTTGATTATTTTACCTGAATTTACCTTGAGGAATTTTCTGTAGTTTGCGATCTAATAATTTTCATCTTAAACCTTCAGGACTTAGACATTTTTAGGACAAAAACGCTATATATACCATAGTGCTATAGTTTTTATATACTATATATAGTACCTTTGCATAAGTCCTGGCCTTAAAAAAATGAGTAATTTATCTCAATAATTATCTTCTAAATTAGATTTATCATTTTCTTTGTGGGTTTAATACCCCACCGTCAACGGGGGTGTTCACGCATTACTTGGGGGAGCGAATCCCCATGTAATTTTCCTCCTGTCTCCTGTCTCCTGTCTCCTGTCTCCTTCTTCAATATTTGTTGATATATATAGCGTTTCTCAAGTTACTGAGGTACAGTTGTTTTTCTGATTTTCTATTACCGAATAATTAATAATTAAATAATTAAATAATTAAACAATTCGGCTTACTCTGCCTCCCCTTCCAAGGGAAAAAAAATCACGAAGTCAGAAGTCAGAAGTCAGAAGTCAGAAGTTAACCCACCC
The DNA here is from genome assembly GCF_010672695.1 of Okeania sp. SIO1H4. NCBI lineage: Bacteria > Bacillati > Cyanobacteriota > Cyanophyceae > Oscillatoriales > Microcoleaceae > Okeania > Okeania sp. SIO1H4. The sequence continues at coordinate 16,065 of NZ_JAAHGB010000016.1, read as the reverse complement.
CTAATCCCTCCCAGGAGGGGAAGTAGGGGATTAGAGCAACGCTCCAAAAATATTGCGCCTTAAAAGGCGGGGTTGCGCGACCCATATTATTTTGATAAATTTTTTCCTTATTGGTCAATCCTCTTCCTTTTAGGGAGAGGTAATTATCCATTATTCATTATCGATTATTGATGATCGATTATACATTAATGAAAGGAGAAACAAGAAAAAATTTTCCTTTTATTCAATCCTTTTCCTTTTAGGGAGAGGTAATTATCAATTATCAATTATCAATTATCAATTATTGAATACTCCCTACTCTCTAAAACAAACAAATTTTGTATCTCACGCTTCTTGGGAGTTGCTGTAGCAATCATTAGTTTTGTAGAAAATATCTACAGCATTAATAAATAGTAGGAATAGTTTTAGAGCTTTTATCTAAAATAAATTTTTATATTAGCGTTGTGATTTTTATATTTATACTTTGTTGTCAAGTATAATTGCTATTCATCATTAATATGAAAGTAAGCATTTCCTGCGGAATGCGGAGCTAACAGCTATTAGCAGTCAGCTCTCAGGAATTAGTAATGAGTAATTACTTCTAAGGTTTAGTCACGGGATGCATGCCAGCAACTTTTATTCTTTCTCAATTTCAAAGGTTGTTTTTATCTTCTTCAAAATTAATAGCTGAGGTGCTAAATGCTTACAGATCAAAAACGTTATAATATTCTACACTTAAAACTTACAATAACTATAACCATCAAAATTTTGCTAAATGTTAAATTATTTAACTCTAGAATACTAAAATATTAAAAATGTCAGCAATTTACCCTACATCAACTCTACCATTTATCGGTTCGGAAATTGAACCAGACTATACCACTGCCAAAGTAGCAATTTTACCAATTCCTTATGAAGCAACTACCACTTATAGAAGGGGTTGTGTTAACGGTCCATCAGCAATATTAGATGCGTCTCAACAGTTAGAATGTTATGACGAAGAATTAGACCGAGAAACTGGTTTAGAAGTTGGTATCTATACCCATGAATCTATAGCAGATACTGGTAATGGAAAAAAAATATTACCATTAGATATGCTAAAAGTCACTCAAGAAACAGTAGAAAAATTAGTGAATGATGGAAAATTTGTCATTGCTATCGGTGGAGAGCATAGCATTACAAATGGAATTGTTAAAGCTTATAAAAAAATATATTTGGATGAAAAATTTACAGTAATTCAAATAGATGCTCATGGCGATTTACGTGATGAATATGAAGGTTCAATATATAACCACGCCTGTGTAATGCGACGGATAATTGAAATGGAATTGCCAACAATACAAATCGGTATTCGGGCGATTTGCAAAGAAGAAGCAGATTTAATCAAGGAGAAAAATCTCACAGTTTTTCGTGCAAGGGAAATAGTTATTCAGCCAGATTGGATAGAAAGAGCGATCGCTAGTATTCGGACTCAACAAGTTTTTTTAACAATAGATTTAGATGGAATTGACCCAACATTAATTCCTGGAGTTGGTACCCCAGAACCTGGTGGACTAAATTGGTATTCTTTAACTGCATTTTTGCGGAAATTATTTGAATTACACGAAGTAATAGGTTGTGACATTATGGAGTTAGCTCCAATAGTTGATTCTGTAGTATCTGAGTTTACAGCAGCTAAATTAGTCTATAAACTTATTGGATATCAGGCATTAGCTCAAGGCTGGTAAAAATATGGGATATGATAGAAAAATATTTGTTCTAAGTAATGCAATTGTTTATAAGTAATAGAGAGATGAGTTTGACTGAAATGACAGGAACAGAAATTGATAATTATGCTCCAGATTTTGAATTGCCAGGAGTAGATGGTGAGGTTCATCATTTAGCAAGATATTTAGAAAATTTTAAAGTAGTTTGTGTGATATTTTTGAGTAATCAATGCCCAGAAGTAGATTTATACATTGAACGGATTAAGCAACTGCAAAAAGATTTTCAAAACCAAGGAGTAATCATAATTGGAATGAATGCTAATGATGCGACGATTTCTCCCAAAGATAGTTTTGAAAAAATGAAAGAATTTGCAGCTAATAATCAACTAAATTTTCCCTATATTCGGGATGTAACTCAAGACGTAGCAGAAAGCTTTGGGGTTGACAAAACACCCGAGGCTTTTTTATTGGATCGGGAAGGTAAGTTACGATATCGTGGCCGAATAGACGATAATGTTAATCAGCCAGAAGCAGTAAAAGTTGCTTATCTACATCAGGCAATTGCCCAACTTCTTCAAGATGAAGAAGTAACCCCATCTCATACAGAAGTCGTTGGTTGCTCAATTAAATGGCGTCGTAAATTATAACTCAACAGTAGTAATACTGGGGTGATTGAAGAAGGAAGAAGGAAAAAGTTGACGGGGACAGTCTTTGACAGGCCACTTCCTGTCTACAAAACCCAACTAATTGTAAAGACCGTGTAGACAGCGGGGTATTAAACCCAAAACAAAAAGATAAAAAATTAACCGTCACTTCTTTAAACCGTTTCATGCCCTTTTATAAAAGTGATAAACAACTGAATAAATAGTAATTTCCAACTTTTGATAATTTAACTCTCATGCCAATATTATGTGAGTCTGCACAGAATGATGAAATTTATTAACTTATCTGTCTTTTTCTCAAGTCAACTCTGATGAAAATATTATTCTATGTAACTTCTGATAAATTTAGTATCAAGAATAAAATAGTGGAAAAAAGCAGAACAACTGGTATCGTATTGTGGAAGCAACTTTAGTTGAGAAAAGACTCAAAGTATGGGGACAGTCGATCGACGGGTTTTGCTGAAATTGAGTGGCGAATCCTTGATGGGAAGTCTTGGCTATGGCATAGATCCGGCAGTAGTCCAAGGAATTGCTCAAGAAGTGGCCGAAGTAGTGGCCACAGGAATTCAAATGGCAATTGTTGTTGGGGGCGGTAATATTTTTAGAGGTGTAAAAGCAGCCTCGAAAGGAATGGACCGAGCAACAGCAGATTATGTGGGCATGATTGCCACTGTGATGAATGCTATTACCTTACAAGATGCCCTCGAACAAGCAGGAGTGCCGACAAGAGTCCAAACGGCGATCGCTATGCAAGAAGTAGCCGAACCTTACATTCGTCGTCGAGCCATTCGCCATCTGGAAAAAGGCCGAGTGGTAGTTTTTGGCGCAGGTTCTGGTAATCCATTTTTTACCACTGATACTACTGCAGCTCTCAGAGCAGCAGAAATTGACGCAGAAGTAATTTATAAAGCCACTAAAGTCGATGGGGTCTATGATTCCGATCCAGAAAAGAATCCACAGGCCAAACGATACGAGTCCCTAACTTATGGGGAAGTATTAAGACAAGACTTACGGGTAATGGACAGTACAGCGATCGCTCTTTGTAAAGAAAATAATATCCCGATTATTGTATTTAATCTTTCGGTTACGGGTAATATCCGTAAGGCCGTTATGGGAGAAAAAATTGGAACTATTGTCAGAGGTTTTGATGAATGAATATAGAAGAAGCTGAAAAGAAAATGAAAAAAGCAGTTGAAGCTACTCAAAGTTCCTTCAACACGATTAGAACTGGAAGAGCTAATGCTTCTCTTTTAGACAGAGTAATAGTTGAATATTATGGAGTTCCAACTCCACTCAAATCTATGGCAAATATTGGCATCCCAGATGCTAGTACCATTACTATTCAACCTTTTGATAAAAGTAGTCTGGGCTTAATTGAAAAAGCAATTAATATGTCAGACGTTGGTTTAACTCCCAACAATGACGGATCTATTGTACGGCTAAATATTCCCCCACTCACAAGTGAACGTCGTCAGGAAATGGTCAAGTTAGCAGCTAAACTTGCTGAAGAAGGGAAAGTTTCTGTCCGTAATATTCGTCGTGATGCTGTAGATTCAGTTCGTAAACAAGAAAAAAATAGCGATATTTCTAAAGATGAATCACGAGATTTACAAGACAAAATTCAAAAGAAGACAGATAAATACATAGCCAAAATAGATGAGTTATTAGCTGCTAAAGAGAAGGATATTACAACGGTTTAAAAAAATCTTGAAAATCACAGATAAACAAAAGTAAAAAGTAAAAAATCAAGAGTTAAAAAACCTATATATCGACAAGATATGTAAAATCAAGTATCTTAGAAAATCATAGGTAAAATGGGAACTCTGTGATTTTTGCAGGGGGGAGGTTCTATAGATGGTTTAAGCAAGTAAATAACTTTTCTATAGAAACTACCCCTGCTCAATAAGTATTTTCCCATCCTCAAAAATCATAAAAAACCTCAATATTGAAGAATTGAAGAAATGTTTGATTGTATAATCGTAGGAGCAGGCCCAGCAGGAGGTACAGCAGCTTATCATTTGGCTAAAAAAGGACGTTCTGTTTTATTCATAGAAAAAGAATCTTTACCTAGAAAAAAAGCTTGTGGTGGTGGGGTATCTCCAGCCATCGCTGAGTGGTTTGACTTTGATTTCACTCCAGCAATTTCTCTCAAGGTCAAGAAAATTCGCTATACATGGAAATTAGAAGATCCCGTAGAAGCAGATTTACCTTCTGCAATGTGGATGGTAAAACGGGATATTTTCGATCATTTCCTGATCCAAAAAGCTCAAGCAGAAGGTGCAGAACTAAGAGAAAAAACAGAAGTTACAGGTATTGAATTTAAAAGCGATCATTGGGAAGTTAAAACAAACGGAGAACCTGTTACAGGTCGTTATTTAATTGCGGCTGATGGAGCAAAAGGTCCAATGGCTAAATGGTTGGGTTTTAAAGAGTCTAAAAAACGACAAAGTTTGGTTTTTGAAGCAGCATTAAAAGACCAAAATCAACAAGTTAATTTTGAATTTGGCTCAGTTAAAAATGGTAATATTTGGAGTTTTCCAAAAGCAGATTCTTGCTCAATTAATATTGCTACTTTTAGAGGTGGAGAACCCAAAAATCTATCCAAAGATTTGATGGAATATGCACAAAAAATTGGTTTAAGTGCAAATCAAAATGAATTATTAGAACATCCTATTTCTCTATGGGATGGAGATAAAAATCTCCACACAGAAAATGCAGTATTAGCAGGAGAAGCAGCAAGTATATTAGATCCCTTATCTGCTGAAGGAATTCGCCCCTCAATTTTCAGTGGTGTCAAAGCTGCTGAAGCTATAGATGAAGCATTAGGAGGTAATGGGGATGCTCTGAAGAAATATACTCAGATAGTTAATGAAGAATGGGGTGCAGATATGGTTTGGGCAAGTCGTTTAGCAGGAGCATTTTATCGCTTTCCTAAAGTAGCTTATAAAGTGGGAGTTAAATTACCTGCAGCTACCGAAGTAATGAGTAAAATTCTTTGTGGAGAATTGCGTTATGCAGATATTGCTAACAAGGCCATTAAAAAACTCAGTGGCAGTTTTTTACCAGGAAGAGGTTAATTAAAGTAAGTTATGCTTAAATTTCTCAATTTATAGCGCTGTGCGCAGGCAACAGGCAACAGGCAACAGGCAACAGGGGGAATAAAAGACCGATAATACAAGACTTTTAGCTATTGGACACCTCTTGTAATTTGTAAATATGCCAGCGCACATTGCTATATACAGCAATAAATTTTGGTGATCAAAATCACAGATTAAAGTTATGCTTTTACTGGCATAACTTTACTGTTTTGTTTAACTGGAAATTCTGAATTTAACGGCTGAGATTTTTGACTTTTATTTAGGCAGATAAGCAAATAAGATGTAACTGTTTAGCTGATAGTAATTCTTATAAAGATTGAGCTTAGGGTAAAAGCAAAAACCTTTAAAGGGACGTTTGATCGAACGTCCCTACTGTGTTTAATATAAACGAAAATTTCTGTAAGTTTTGATAAGTTAAGTATTAAGTATTAAGTAAGTAAAAACTAATAAATAATAACTGAACTAAGAGCTGATCTATATAGTAAATATTAAGAGGCTGAATTCCTTATAGTTTCTATACTTATGGAACGTCTTTATGAAATTCAAGAAGGTTGTACTTTTACTTATCAATATCAGATAACTCTGTCAAACAAAAAAAACATAAATACCTAAAATGCCAACCTTAATAAAGAAGGAAGTAAAGAACCAATAGCGTGTACAAATTGATTAGGCTTTTTTGGTTCAGGAGGATTTAAACGTAGGTCAATAACTTCAACCAAATATTGTGATAATTCTTCACCCTCTTTACTACCTTTAGAAATAAAAATTTCGCGAGATTTTTCAGCATCTGCAAGTGCAGCATCAAGATTTCCCAAGTCTGCAAGAGCCATACTTCTAGCAAAATAAGCAGCAGCTAAATCAGACTTTAAATTAATAGCTTGATTATAATATCTAACAGCATCTTTATAATGTCCGGCCTTTGCTTCTGCAATTCCTAACCGATAAAAATCTTCAGCTTCACCAACATTAGATGGCATTCCCACAGCACCCAACAAAAAAGCATTTTTGAGGTCAACATCAGTTAAATTAGCACCAGTTAAATAAGCACTTCTCAAATCGGTGCCAGCCAAATTTGCCCCAGTCAAATTTGCCCCAGTTAAATTAGCACCAAATAAACTTGTACCAGCCAAGTTAGCACCACTTAAATCTGCCCCAGTCAAATTAGCACGACTGAGATTAGCTCCACTCAAGTTAGCCCCTTTGAGATTAGCTCCTTGAAGATTTGCTAATACCAGGCCAGCACCACTTAATTCACAATTTGGACATTGTTTACTAGATAATAACTTTTGTGTATGTTGGATATTTTCAGCAATCACTGGAACAAGAGGGCAAACCGTACTTAAAACTAAAATAGCAGAAAAGATTTTGAGTCTCATCTTCAAATCTTCCAAACTAAAGATTATATTTTGCTGCTATGTTAGCACTCAATTAGTACATCTAGTACCGCCTCACGGAACTGAAAAGCAAGAGTATAATTCTGAAGTCTCCATAACAAAATGACATTATAAGAGTTTTCATCTAAATTATGTATATACCGTTTCTCAAAAAGCGTGAGATACAGTTGTTTTTCTTTTTTCTATCCCCTGTTTCTCGAATTACTACTCCCTACTCCCTACTCCCTACTCCCTAAAACAAACGAATGCGCGTACCTCACCAATATGAGAATTGCCATAACACAGAGACTATAGCTTAAAAAAATAAGGTATTAATACTGAAGAAAGAAGTTCTGTTTTCCAGTCAAAATAAAATTGTATGAGGAGCCAAACTTTAATTTAAAACTATTTCACACTTGATTCTAAATTGAGATTAGCTTTATGATGATGTAATACAAGTCAATATATGAATAAGAGCTAGCTCTACAGTTTCATGGCAATTATCTGAAACATCAAAGAATGGAAAACCATATCGAACACAGTCTCTTTCGATGACTTGACTCAATGAAATAAAACTTTGCACAGTTCTTAGTAATTCTAAATCTTCCATTTGATGAGACCAACAGTAAGGATCGTCAAGTGCTGCTTTGCGAATTTCGTGAAGTTTGCGTTCAGGAGCAGTATTTGGATATCCCAAAAATAAAGTAATGGGTTTGATATACCAAAGACGTTGAATAATAAGTTTATGTGAGATGAATGAAGACTCATAAACGCGAAGATAGTTAAATTCTTTACCCATCAGAACTTACGCAGGGACTCTACAGATAGCTAGTGCGAATGCCATTTGCGCTCCGCAAAGCTCCGAATGCCCCCCCTACAGATGCTGCTTCAAAGATCAATTTGCATCAGTCCTGACCCATATTACGAAGAGCTTTCACCAATACCGTATCACAATAATCTTTACATATCTCCTTCTCTCTAGGAGTAAGTATGGGAGCAGGATAGTTATTGCGAACAGCATTTAAAAATGAGTCTAAATGCACAACAGTACATCGGGTTTGCTGAAAAACGAGATTAGCGAATCGAGACTTACCAGTACGACTAACACCTCCAATAATAACTGTACCAATGCTCTCAATTTTTTGTTCCACGACTACTCCAACAAGTTAAATAGTCATTTATACAGGACTTAAACAGGGAATCTAGAGATAGCTAGTGCGAATGCCATTTGCGCTCCGCAAAGCTCCGAATGGCGTTCCTACAAATGCTGCTTCAAAGATCAATTTGCGTCAGTCCTATTATAGTAAAAAAATATTATTGTAGCTAATTGTCTACACCAATAAAACTAGATAATACAAGTCCAGAGATTTATTGCTAAAATTTAATTATATTGCTTATAGTATAGCGTAAAATTCGCGATCGCTCTCTACTCATTTGATTTTTGATATCAGAAAACAGCGCTGCAACTCCAAATCAGGGATGGTTCCAAGGAAAGAAATGCGTACAAAAAGACGGAACAAAAAATATACTTAAGTAATAAACAAAAAAAAATTTGACTTGACTACTTAATTATTTAATCTAATTGCGATCGCATCGCCTTCTAATTTAATTGAATAAATACAGCATACATAATTTGAAGAAGCAGTCAATCTTGTTACAAATTATTATAATTAGAGTTATTTTAATTATTATTAAATAAGATTAGAAATAAACTAGCTGCTTTGTATTGATTAATACAGCTAATTAAATACTAAAGCTTTGAAATGTATATTGTTATCAGTACAGAAACAGATAACTTAATGTTAAGTAATTATTAGGTATATAAACTCTTGTAGATATAGGAATAGACAGGTAGGTTAGGACTTGTGCAGATGACAATCCGAATCAAGGAAAATGTTTTTCCCACTGTTCCCTGCTATAAATCTTAGGAAGTCCGGTCTAAATAGAGATTTGCGACCGCTCTTAGCTATTCATTGACATAAAGCATGAAATATGGTATTATTTGTACTTTACAAAAGACTTTAATATTGAGTTCATTGTTAAGTAATGATTAAGGAGTAACAGTATAAAACAACACTCCCTCTACGCTTCATCAACCATTTACAGCCAAAAAACTATATAATAGGAAAAAACACCATGAAAATTCTACTAACAGAGAATTCAGGTCAGCATAAAGTCGAATTTCCAGCTCCCACTAATAAACCAGATAATAAACCAGAAATGGCAACTCAAATGCAACAAATGAGTTTGATGATTGCCGAATCACTACATGAAAAAGATCAATATCAGGAGGACTCTAGTATGAATATACAGGCTGTAACTCTCCCATTATCAGAAAATTCACAAGACATAGATGATGCAGTAGGAGCATTATTTAAGCAAATGTCTCGCTATCCTCTTCTCAGCCAAAAAGAAGAAGTAGAATTAGCAAGGCTGATCCAAGAATTAGTTATCTTTGAACAACTGCCAGAAAAACTAGCAAATGACTTAGGGCGAATACCTACAAAAGCTGAAGTAGCAGCAGCAGCAGGTTTAACAGAAGCACAACTATCTCATCGCTTACATAAGTGTCGTGCCGCCAAACGCCGAATGATTAGCTCCAACCTCCGTCTAGTAGTTTCCATAGCCAAACGCTATCTAAACCGAGGAGTACCCTTTCTAGACTTGATTCAAGAAGGAGCATTAGGACTAAACCGTGCCACAGAAAAATTTGACCCAGAGAAAGGTTACAAATTTTCTACCTATGCCTATTGGTGGATTCGTCAAGGAATAACTCGCACTATTGCTAATCAAGGACGTACTATTCGTTTACCAGTTCATGTAGTTGAACAGATTAACAAACTTAAACGAGTTTACCGCGACTTACGACGGAAGCTAAATCGTATCCCCAGTGATACCGAAATTACTCAAGCACTAGAAATTTCTCACCAACAACTGCGTAACCTCCAGCAAATTCGCCGGAAAACTCTTTCTCTAAATCATCGTTTAGGTACTGACGAAAATAGCGAACTGCTAGACTTCTTAGAAGATAATGAAAATAGCACTCCCGAAGCGCAAATGAATGACATGATGATGCGCCAGGATATCTTGGAAGTCTTAAATCATGTATTGAATGATCGCGAACAAGATGTCATCACTCTCCGGTATGGTTTGCTCACAGGAGAACCTCATACTTTAGATGAAGTGAGTCGCATGATTAATCTCTCCCGGGAGCGAGTCAGGCAAATTCAAGCTAAGGCCATGCGGAAATTGCGTCGTCCTCAAGTAGCTGAACGTTTGAAAGAATGGTTAAATCGATTTTAATAAAATGTAATAGCTGTAATAGCGATTAAATTATGTCTTTAAATGAAGTAAAATTGCGTAGTGCTAGGCCAGCAGATGTACCTGTAATATTTGAGTTAATTAAGGCGCTAGCTGAGTATGAAAAATTATCCCATGCTGTTACAGGTAGCGCTGCCTCCTTAAAAGCTCATTTATTTAGCGATCATCCCTACGCTGAAGCGATTATTGCTGAATTTGCTGGCCAACCTGTAGGTTTTTCTCTCTTCTTTCATAACTACTCAACTTTTCTCACTCAACCGGGAATTTATATAGAGGATTTATTTGTTTTACCGGAGTATCGAGGACGGGGTATTGGAAAACAACTGGTCAGTTATGTAGCACAGTTAGCAGTATCTCGAAACTGTGGACGTTTAGAGTGGAGTGTTTTAGATTGGAATAAACCAGCGATTGGATTTTATCAACGTATTGGTGCATCAATTTTAGATGAATGGCGTATATGCCGTGTTACTGGCAATTCTCTCAAGAGTTTAGCATCTGGACAGCAATTTTGAAGAAGGCAGAAGGCAGAAGGCAGAAGAGAAAATTACTTATGGATTCAAACCCCAAACAATTTTAAGCACCCCTGTTGACGGTGGGGTATTATATCAAATCCCGTTAAACAGTTATAGAATGGTTAAGTACCCACCCCCGCCCCTCCGGTGGAGGGGAAGTCAGTCGGACCGAGTCAGGATGAGAGAGAATTACAAAGATGAGCGTAGTTATGACAATTGGAGAATTTTTTTATGTCCAATAAAACGGATTTGATATTAAACCCGCAAAAGAAAAGATAAGATTCAGGTTGAATTTAATCCCATTTAATATTAAAAATTTAGTGCCAACCGAAAATTCTGAACTCTAGAGAATTCAGAATTTTCTTTGTGTAATGAGTTTATAATTTTGTTAACTTTTAATGAGGCTATTAACCATGACTATTTGGGTAAATGAACAGATAGATCCATCTGGTATTATCTACTCTTGTATTGCTTGTGGCGATCGACAACAGGCCCAAGAATGCCATGAGTCTTTTCAAAATAATTTAACTGAGACTCAAAAGGAACAAGGATGGAAAGCTATACTGCGAACCGTTGAATCTTGGGATGAAGTACCTGTGAGTGCTTTAAAATTGAACTAATACCCTTTCACAGAAGTCAAAACTCAAAACTCAAAAGTCAAAAGCAATATTTTTAGGACTCAAAACTTTGACACTACAGTAATTTAACCGAAATTATTTCACATCTATAAGGAGCAAAACTATTTGTAACATTCTTTTTTCACGCTTAGTATAATAGCTACGCGCCAGGGAATAGGGAACAGGGAGAAATTTACCAGAGAAAACATTTTTATCTTTTCTTTTGCTGCCGAAAATTCATAACTACTCTTGACCTAATTTTCCGGTTGAGTAGGATAAAACTATGAACTTTAAATTTATGTAGTTATATTCGGAAATTATCAAACATGGAAATCTAAGCATACCATCAAATTGCTGTTGCTTGGGAAACATCTCACAAAATTGAGCAACCAACCTGTTTTTCATGCGATCGCATTATATCAAATCCGTTTAATTGGACATAAAAAAAATCTTCAATCGCCATAACTACGTTTATCTTTGTAATTCTTTCTCCTCCTGACTCGGTCCGACTGACTTCCCCTCCACCGGAGGGGTTAGGGGTGGGTTGACTCCTCTTAGGTATAGCATCGTGATATGGTTGTTCAAGCTTTTGAATCAGATTTGCTGGTAGCTGAGAAATAACTCTTTCATAATCTCTACTATCACTTTCCCATACACGAGCACTTACAGAAAATACACAATAACCAGAAGGCTTCAAAACTCTGATAATAGTGGGTAAAGCTTGAGAATTAGCAGATCCTGATTTTCGATTATCTTCATTACTAACAAACACACCTGCTGAAATCACAATATCATAGCTAGAGTCTGGATAAGGCATTTCAAAAATATTACAGCAAGTGAGCATTCTATAAATACCTTTCTGCTCTGCAACTTTCAACATTTCTTGAGATATATCGCAGCCATCAATATATAAATTTTCTTTCTGACGGCGGATAATGACTTCGCCTACTAAACCTGTACCGCATCCAACATCAAGATAATTACCAGAAGCTTTAAGCTTTAAAGCTGTTTCTGCCAATAGCTCTGGTGCTTGATAGTTAACTGCTGCTACTTCTTCCTCATAAGTTAATGCCCACGAATTATGAGAATCTTTTTCAGACAATGCTTTTTCTAGATGTTTGAGGAATTTCTGGTGTTTTTCCTGTTCCATGACAATTGTATATATATCTAACTAGGAAATTTTTAAACTAATGCAGTCTTACTATATCAGAAGTATTGACTTATAACGATGGTGGTTGAGGAAATTTTCTTTCCTTAACTTCCAAACTATATTCTTTAACTGCTTGAGTAATAGTCTCTCGCAAATTAGCATAAGATTTAGCAAAAGGTGGTTGCCAATCAGAAATGCCTAAAACATCATTAATAACTAATACCTGACCATCACAATAGACACCTGCACCAATACCAATAGTAGGAATAGAAACTTTTTCAGTAATCTCTTTGGCTAAGTCTACTCCAATATGTTCTAAAATCATGGCAAAAGCACCAGCTTCTTCCACAGCGACAGCTTCTGCTAAAATACGCGCCCTAGCATCGGGAGTTTTACCTTGTTTGCGATAACCTCCAAATTGATGTACAGATTGGGGAGTTAGACCAATATGACCCATAACCGGAATACCTACTGATGTTAATTTACTTATCGTTTGAGCGATCGCTTCATTTCCACCTTCTAATTTCACAGCTTGAGCGCCTGTTTCTTTGAGTATTCTCCCTGCAGAATGTATAGCTTGTTGAATACTTTCTTGATAAGTTAAAAATGGTAAATCTACCACTATTAAAGCTTGCTTAACACCTCGTCGCACTGCTTTAGCATGATGAATCATTTCATCAAGAGTAACTGGTAGAGTTGTATCATAGCCTAATGCTACCATTGCCAGAGAATCTCCCACCAAAATTAAATCTACTCCTGCTTGGTCTAAAATTTGAGCTATCGCATAATCATAGGCCGTTAAAGCTACTATAGAGCGACCTTTTTGTTTCCATTGAATTAGTTGTTTTGTGGTAACTGTCATTTTAATTAAGTTAAAAGTTATAGCAAGAAAAGTATAGTTTATATTAACAGGACTTACGCAAATTCACCTTAAAAACACCTATGTAGGGGCGTTAGTGGCAGCTCTACGTTAGCAAATGCCATTCGCCCTCTCTTGATTTATTGCTCCGATGCTAATGTAGCACTACAAGGATTGATTAGGACATTTTTAAATCTTCAGGACTTACGCATTATTCCAATAAAAACACTATATATACCATATTGCTATAGTTTTTATATACTATATGTAGTTTATTTGCGTAAGTCCCGATTTTGTTCGCGGAGCGTTTCTGCACCGAAAACCCTTTTACAGTGTGCTATTCCCTGTTCCCTGTTCCCTGTTCCCTAGCGCGTAGCGCTGTAACATTTTGCCAAAAGATTTAACAACAGGTTGAATAGTAAAAAACGAACCTTCAGCTTCCATCACTTTTTCTACTAAACAACGTCTTTTTAATGATTGTATTCCTTTCCATAAATCTGAGTGGGAGTGTGGAAAATCTGCGGGAGTAATAGAAATATCAACTGTTGTTTCTTGATTAGCTATCCAAAATATTACTTGTTTTTCCAACTCTGATAAACGCTGAAAAATTCTCTCTAATATTGGTTCTAAATCTCCTAAATATAAGGTTGAGCAAGATAGGAATTGAGCTACACTTGCATCACATAAATCTTCAATAGCATCGGCAATTATATTTAACCATAAAGGATTTCCACCATAGAGATTAATCAACTCTAACCATTGATCTTCATCTGTTAAATTTCTCTCTTGTAAAAGCATTTTGCACGCCTCCAAAAAACCATGAATTTTTAAAGTATGACAGTAATGATTTCCTAGCTCTATTTTTGGCTCTTCCTGACTCAGGAGTAATAAACAACTTTGGTGGGATGATGTGGCTACTTGTTTAAAAAGTTTGCCATAATTTTCATGGTCTGGCAGGTAAGTGCCTGCTAATTCTCCACTGGCAAAAATTTCTTGTAGGTTATCAAAAATTAGTAAGCAACGATATTTACGGAGGTAATTTATTAATTGATTATTGGTAGTTTTGGCAGGAGAAAAATCTGTTGTTTTTTGGGAAGAAGAATCAGGTGGAGATCAAAAATTAATAATGCTTGTTTGCAGAGATTCTAAAGTGGGGTAGTTATCAATATTGCGCCAGATTATATAATCAAATTTATCTTTTATTTGTGGAATTAATTGTAGGGCAAGTACGCTTTTGCCAATGCCAGTTAATCCTAATATGGTGATGATGCGGGTGTGGTTTTGTAGTATCCATTGTTTGAGGGTGGTAAGTTCGGTGTGGAGATCGCACAACCAATATAATTCAGGACTTCAGATAAATCATAATAATTTTCTGAGTTAGTATTGTTTTGGTTTTGGTCAGTGGGAATGGGGGAAGATTTGTTTTTAGGGTTGGAAAATTGTCTGTTTTCTCCATAGATATTTATATGATTATTGTTAACATTTACCCAGTCATTAGCTGTATTTGAAATATTTGAAAAGTGGAAATTTTCTAATATGGAACGAGCATTAGATTTTTTGATATTTTTTCCTAGTACATCTGACAGAAGTTTCCATAATTTTGTACCTACCTGTTTGATATGGTCAGGATGACGTTGACAATCATCAGCTATTTGTGGGTATTTTTTACCATTTAAAGTACCTTTTAAGACTTCCTTTTGTAGAGAAGTTAAATGTTGTTCCGTGTAGGTAAATATCAGGTTGTCTGTTAATTCGACCAATGTTTCAATGTCCATAGCTACAGGTAGACTGGTAGTTTAGTTTTGTATTGTATAACTTTATAACACTTTTTCTCACTGGAATAATTAAATCACACTTTAAACATACAAAATTCTATTCAGAAAAAATCAGATCGCGACTTATCCCCAGAAAAACCTACTAAAAGATACGAAGCTCAAAAACCCCTATTTACTTTCGAGCGTTAGTCATCCCTCAAAAAGTAAGAGAAGACCTCCTGTTAGCTGTTGACTTAATTCACTTAGAATCTCAAGTTTTCGACAAGTGGGGTTTGCGTAAAATTGAACCTTTTCCTCGTACAGCACTAAACTTTCACGGTAAACCGGGAACGGGAAAAACTCTCGCAGCACACGCCATAGCTTCTAAAATTAACCGTCCGATTTTAGTTGCCAGCTATGCTCAAATTGAGAGTATGTACCACGGAGAAGGACCAAAAAACGTCGAGGCAATTTTTCTGGCAGCAGAACAACAAAATGCTCTGTTATTTATAGATGAAGCTGACTCCTTACTTTCTAAACGACTCACCAATGTCACTCAAGGATCGGAGCAAGCTATTAATTCTATGCGGAGTCAGTTGCTTATTTGCTTAGAGAGATTTCGCGGAGTAGTCATGTTTTCCACAAATCTTGTAGAAAATTATGACAAAGCATTTGAGACGCGGGTGAGAAACATAAATTTCCCCATGCCAGATGAAATTTGTCGCCGTGAAATTTGGAACAGACACCTTGTCAAAGAGCTACCTACAGCACCAGATGTCTCCTTCTCCTTAGAAAAACTAGCTCAGGTTGAAGATGTTTGCGGGAGAGATATCAAAAATGCGGCGTTGCACAGTGACGAATGATTTGATATTTTGAAGGAGACAGGAGACAGCTATACTGGAGACATGAGGAAAATTACTTGGGGTGAGAATCCCCATGTAATGCGTGAACACCCCCGTTGACGGTGGGGTATTAAACTCACAAAGAAAATGATCAACTGTTTCTCCTGCCAGCGAACGGACAATGGGCAGTTG
>NZ_JAAHGB010000159.1:0-2861 GCF_010672695.1 Okeania sp. SIO1H4 | reverse complement strand
TAAATAACGATTAATTGTATCATGGCTAATATTTTCTAGGTGATTGGCTAGGTTAGTTATGGTATAATTTGTATGAGAATTTAGCAAATATTGACAATCATCAATATAGTTAAAATTCATATCGATCGCTCTCTACAACATTTCTAGATAATTAGACTTGTCGCGAAATAAAACCTTAAAGTGAAATGGGAAAATTCTGGTTTTCACTGATTAAACTATGCTACCATTAAGTAAAAATTCCAGAGTCCAGCCGCAGTGAACATGAAGCGATCGTCGCGCATCTTTAATGTGATTTCGATACAATCCTCTCCCTGCATTATATCTCTTCACGCCAGATATTGTATGTTCACATTTGACGCTAACGCTACTTTTCTCTCTATTGAAAAGTTGATGAAAACAAGGAGGCATGGCCACTGAAGTTGTTTCTTTCATCAGACTTTACCCCGGCCAGTAATTAACGTAAAATACATATCACATATATATTCTACCCTTTTTTTTGCTATTTTTTCACTAAAGTCCCGATAGCAGAGTTTAAATTTAATCATTAATTGCAGTAACTCGTCGTGCATATTGGCATATTTATCTTCATGCCAGATATTTGTTAAATCATCTTTGGTAAATTTGCCAAAATTATCATAAACTTGCGGATTATCTAAAGCTTTATAAACTGCTGCTGTTCCCCATTCTGGTTTAAGAATAACTGTTTTCTTTAACAGTGGGTCATCTTGAAAATGCAGACAGACTCCTAAGTCATGTAAGTAACCACTTAATTGTAATTTATCCTCTCGCTTCTTAAAGCCATTCTCTTCACAAATAGATAAATATTCTGTCAAACTAATATAGTTACGACCATCTGTTTCTAATACTTCACGGACTTTTTTCCAAGTCTTAGGAAGGGCACTGCCAATATGAGGTAAATTACTGATGTAATGTTGGATATCTGTTTGAATTTCTTCTAAACCTCGATTAGTAGCAAGATTGGTGGCTAATATTTCTTTGATATTAGAAAATTGACCTTGTAATGCTATTTGATTAATTTCCCGTTTACGTTCTTGTCTCTCATTTTTGATAATTAATAAAGGACTATTATCGCTCAACAATTCTGCTATATTCAGCCAATAATAAAAGTCTGTATCTTCATTACGAGTATCAGCCACAAGAATATATAGGGAGCGTTTGGTCAGAAAAAATTGGTGAGTAGCATGATAAATTTCTTGTCCGCCAAAATCCCAAATATTCATCTGAAAGTCATGTTGATTTTTTGTGGGAAAATTCCACTGAGAAACTTCAATTCCTTTAGTTGAATCTTCTTCTTGCAGTTTATAGTCTGGGTTTTGAATTTTGTTAGCTAGAGTAGTTTTACCAGCGCTACCTTCTCCAATAATTAGTAATTTGGCTTCATAGAGATAATCTGTTCCTTCTTCTTTTATTTGTTGGAGATACTCTCTAATTGCTTCTATCCCTTTTTGAGCAATTTCTATTGGTGGAGTTTCCAGGGAATTACCTCTTAAACCAAGCCCAATTAAATTCGTGAGTTTAGTGATAGATTCCGGAATAGTTGTTAATTGATTATAACTTAAATCAAGCTCAGTTAAGTTAGTTAATTGAGAGATTGATTCTGGGAGAATTTTTAATTGATTATAACTTAAATCAAGCTCAGTTAAATTGGTGAGTTTAGTAATTGATTTCGTGATGCTTGTTAATTGATTATCACTTAAATAAAGTCGAGTTAAATTGGTGAGTTTAGTAATTGATTTCGTGATGCTTGTTAATTGATTATCACTTAAATAAAGTCGAGTTAAATTGGTGAGTTTAGTAATTGATTTCGTGATGCTTGTTAATTGATTATCATTTAAATAAAGTCTAGTCAAATTGGTAAGTTGAGTAATTGATTCCGGGATGCTTGTTAATTGATTATTTCTTAAATCCAGCCCAGTTAAATTGGTGAGTTGAGAGATTGATTCTGGGATGCTTGTTAATTGATTATTTCTTAAATCCAGCCCAGTTAAATTGGTGAGTTAAGAGATTGATTCTGGGATACTTTTTAATTGATTACTTCTTAAATCCAGCCTAGTTAAATTAGTTAATTGAGAGATTTATTCCGGGATGCTTGTTAATTGATTATCTCTTAAATTTAATACTTCTAGCTGCTCTAACTCGCAAACCTCAGTAGGAATTTCAGTTAATTTTTCATCATCTCTTCTCCAATAATCATGACTTAAGTCTAACTTCTTAAGTTTTTTATCTTTAGCTACTTGTATTCTTTCTTGAAAACGTCGTGGTATCTGATTCTGCTGATTTGTTTTACGAAAAATCATAGCTCAATAAAATAATTTTTACAATCATTGTAATACCTACAAATACAAACATTGATTCTCCGTAACCATCAAAACTTTCTTACTTCAACCCAACCTACAAAAAATTCTGATAGATAACCACCCTATCCTTTAGCTAGAAATTTTCTCAGTATTTCAGTAGTGTGCTAGACATTTTAGTAAAAATCATATAATATTAAGTAGATTAAAAAACTAAGACGTTGTAGTTTTCAGTGCCTGATTTTCACACACCTCAAAACCTACAACAGCAGAAAAACTAAGACGTTGCAGTTTTCAGTGCCTGATTGATCACCATCACAAAATCTACAACAGCAGAAAAACTAAGACGTTATAGTTTTCAGTGCCTGATTTTTCACCACCGCAAAATCTACAACAGCAGAAAAACTAAGACGTTATATTGGGACTTACACAACTTAACTGGCCAAATTAGACTATAATGCTTGTAAATCAATAATTTTACGTCGAAGCGATCGCAAGGAACGAAAGAAACAACCCCTACTGCAATGCCCCCTTGCTTTGAAAGGT
>NZ_JAAHGB010000158.1:0-3040 GCF_010672695.1 Okeania sp. SIO1H4 | reverse complement strand
GTCTCCTGTCTCCTTCTTCAATGCCTTTTTTCAGTGATTAAATTCACTGGAGATAGAGCGGTATTATCCTGTTTGATTAGCGTAATTATTACGCTAACTGTTAGTTACTTTTTGTCCAAAGTCCAATAACTACAGATAAAATTGAATTATTTATCAAAAATATTCTGTAGCCAAGTTAGTCTGAATCTCTTCAGTTATCTAATTGTTATCATTTTCTTTGTGGGTTTAATACCCCACCGTCTACACGGTGTTCAAAATTACTTGGGGTTAGAATCCCCATGTAATTTTCCTCCTGTCTCCTGTCTCCTGTCTCCTGTCTCCTTCTTCAATAGCAGAATTAGCTATTTGTTGAACAACCGATAAAGGCAAGTCTAAAGATTCAGCAATTGCCTCTAAACTCAATCCTAATTTAAGCAATCGAGGGACTGCTTCTTGTTTGGCCTTCTGTTGGCCTGTTTGTTCTCCAACTTGTTGACCATCGGCAAAAGCATTTTGAGCTTGTTGAACTTGTAATTGAGCTTGTATCGCTGACTCCTGGGGAGTTGGCACTCGTTCACCTTTGGCAGTGAAGTAACGCAGTTCACCTCCATCTACTCCTAAATATAATTCTAATTCTTGGCTCCAACGCCAACCTTCCTGGTTCGGTTGAATTTCTTCATAGCGATTTTGTTGTAAGCGAAATCCCATAAATTCCATAGTTTCGGGGTCGAACCAAAAATACTCTGGGGTGCGGAAGTTGTCTTGATATAACTGCTTTTTTAAGTTGCGATCGACTCTAGCGGTAGAGTCTGATAGTAACTCAATAATTAAGTTAGGATATTTACCGTTTTCCTCCCATACTACCCAGGAATTTCGAGGTTGTTTCTGGGTTTGCTTGACTAAGAAAAAGTCCGGACCGTGAAAGTCGCGAGCTTTTAGCTGCTGGCGACTGTAATAAATACTCAATCTTGCACCAATAAAGTAATCGTTTCTATTGCGCCACAACCATTCCAGACAAATAACTAGCAACATTAGTTGGGTATAGTGTTGAGAGCTTTCCATTTCGGGTTCGTCGCTTTCTAGTTGAGTAGCATCTGGCATTATTGCCTCTAATTCTTGGGCTGTTAAAACCATTGAGCTTAACCTTACAACTAATAGGTATGATTGGGATTATAGCATGGCAAAATGATATCCCCCCTACTGCCCCAGAAGGGAGGAAATATGTAGTGAAATATTAAAATTTTCCCTACATATATAGGACTACCCAAAGTTTATTTATCTAAACATTGACTGCTAAATTTGTTAATAATTGTTAATCCTATAGTTAGAATTGATGTCAGATCATATATATTTATAAGCAGAAATACTTGTATCCAGAGAACAAGTAACTGTAAGGCTCCAATTCACGAATTAGCTTGGGCTAGGAGGAAGGAGCAGGGGTGAGAGTCTTTTTGAAAAAGACAGTAATTTTGAGAAATATTAATTGAAGTTAAGTTTTATCTAGAACTACTCCTGTAATTGCACTTAAGTAAGAATTTGGCATTCAAGAAATTCCTCAAGACCTGAGATAAATCCAGTGAAACGGAGCAAATTTAATCAAGCTTAAAGGGGTGGAAAGATGACAGGATCTATTGACCGAGATAACCAGGTTGATGCTGGAGGAGGAAACTTCGATCCCTATTTTGCCATTAGGATGAGTTAAATATTTCAAGTCATCTGAAACCCTTTTTATAACTTGATTACAGCATTTTAAAACTCTGTTTTGTAATAGATGTATTTAATGATTTTTTGGAGGAGTCCATCATGGCTACCACTATCATTGATGATCTCAGCACATCAAGAGGGGTTTTCGTTGACGATCAGAATAATATATTTGTTTCGGATTTTGATTTGAATTTTATCAACCCAGTTTATTCCGTTAAAAAGTTTGATGCAAATGGTTCACTTCTTGATACGGTTTCGATAGGCGAAGGAGGTAGTTTGACTGCTAAGTTTGCAGAGTTACCTAATTCAGACAGTTTCATTGGCTTGAGGGAAGATGGGATGTTAATGCTCATAGATCCAGATCCTCTGTCTGTAGATTTTTTAGATAATCTGCATCTTCGTTCTTTGGAAGGGGTGGAGACGAGTCCTATCTTGAACACTACTTTGTCTACAGTGTCTCAAGAAGCAGGAATATTGCTTTCCGCTAAACGGTGGACCAGGAAACGATATACTAACAGGGGGAGGTAGTATAGACCGCTTTATCTTTAACACCAATGAACCATTTTACCTAGAGGATGTTGGTATAGACCAAATTACTGATTTTTCCCAAACACCAGGAGATATTATTATTCTGGATATCACAACCTTCACTGCTATCAATAGCGAACCAGGAACAGGGTTCAGCATTACTGATGAATTTGCTGTAGTTAATGATGACGAATTTGCAGAAACTTCTAATGCAGTAATTGTTTATAACAGTGATAATGGTAATTTGTTCTATAACTCCAATGGTAGTGAGACAGGTTTTGGTAGTGGTGCTCAATTTGCCACTTTGCTCAATAGTCCATTATTAGAACTAGAAGATTTTGTTCTCAGAGGTTAAAAGCAAGTAGTCAGGAGGCGAGTTGGTGTGAAATTTTGCCTCCTGAATTCTAAGAACCTATCCCACTAATAAGGATATCCCTATTACCCGTGAGCAAGGAAAAAAAGTTTTAGAGATTTTTGCCGATGCTTGGGAAGCAAGTACAGATCTAGAAGTCGAGGGTATAAAATTGGAAGACTTACGCCCAGAATTAGAAAGACAAATCGCCACCGTAGTCGATCGCTTCAAATGGCAACCCCAAGACATTAGACTTGTCGCGAAATAAAACCTTAAAGTGAAATGGGAAAATTCTGGTTTTCACTGATTAAATTATCCTGCCATTAAGTAGAAATTCCAGAGTCCAGCCGCAGTGAACATGAAGCGATCGTCGCGCATCTTTAATGTGATTTCGATACAATCCTCTCCCTGCATTATATCTCTTCACGCCAGATATTGTATGTTCACATTTGACGCTAACGCTACTTTTCTCTCTAT
>NZ_JAAHGB010000157.1:0-3057 GCF_010672695.1 Okeania sp. SIO1H4 | reverse complement strand
AGCTATTCTATTCTGCGCCTTTTTCCAGTTATTTGACCCCATTTCTTTTCTAGATACAATTCTATGCTTTCTGGCTAAATTAGATTGAGATTTTCTATAAAAATTCGGCACAGAAATAGTCTCACCAGTATTAGTAGTAAAAAATTCTTTTCAGCCTAAATCAATACCTACAGCAGTCTTAATATTATCTGTAGGAATTAAACCCACCCCTTCAGTTCCCCTCCCTGGAGGGGTTAGGGGAGGGTGCTCTTCTCAGCTTAAACTTATATAATAACTATCAGCTTCTTGAGTGCGTCTTACATTCTGGGGAAACCCCACCAATTAGCACTCGCTTTTTTGGTTATAGTTGCAGTTTTAATCACAAACCCATCTGGTATAGGTCTATGAACTATCACAGGAATAGCACAAAACCTCGTAGTAATTATTTGCTTACCATCAAATTTAATTACTGATAAGCGGATGATTAACTCTACTGAAACAAAATGACCTTAATTTACCTGATTTTTTAAATCTTGGTCGTCCTCCATGTTTACCAGTTTTATCAGGTATTAACCAACGCTTCCAAGCTTGATCTAGTCTTTGCAAATTAATTTGCTGGACTTCGTATGGAGATTTCTTTGTAGTCAGGAAATAGCTTGTTTGTCTGTTTAAGTGCTGATTGCTGAAAATAATAATCTGGTCTACTGGGAATCTCAGCAATAGGACATGAAACTATTGAGCAACGGTCAGTTTGACATTTGGTTCTATGCAACCAGTCTAGTCTTTGACCTAGGGCGTAATTCCAATGCCTTCGTAAAAGTTTTAGCCAATAATCAATTTTGGCTGACTGTTCACAAGTGGGCTTAATTTTGTAGCAATGAGTAATTATCATAATTTTTATACTACTCTTTATTGCTATATTTGAACATCAATCGACACCTGTTTAATTTACCACAGGCAATTCCCTTCCCGTTAAATCGGAGATTATAACGGAGGACTTCTTGCCGAATCTTTTTGGATTATAACCCAACAAACTCAGAATATTTATTAGTTTTTCTCTATTGGGAACTTAGCTAATGATTGAACGTCTCTAATTTTTCTGTTTTTTTTTGGAGATTTCAATTTGCAACTTTAAAAATTGGAAGGACATATAATTAAATTTACTTTGGATTTTTTCTAAAACCAAAGGGAATATTTTAATATACTTTGAAATTATTGTCGATTTAATTCGACTGAATTTTAATTCCTCTAGATTTATTTGGTAATTGGATTAAAGGATATTCTGGATTTTTCAGATCGATATAGGCAATTCGGCGAGCATCAATTTTATTTGGTAATTCTCGCATTTGGTCTAGAACATTTAATTGTTCGCTAAATCGAGAACTGTACTGTCCTAGATGAACTATTCCCAGTTCAGTCGTTAGAATTAAGTTTCCTGGATCTTGCCAATTAATCTCGAACACTTTAACAGGGCTAAGACTTAGGCTTTGGTATAGCAGATGCCAATATTTACGATACTGTTCAGTAAAACCAATTACTTTTAGAGTAGGTAAAGATTGAGTTCTTTCTAGAGCAGAAAAACTTTCTAGGGGGATCCAATTCCCTTCGGCATCTAACCACCCCATTTTTTGTGAGTTACCAGCACCTACTTTACTCTTCAGTTGAGTAATTGCCACAGGACGTCTCTCTGTAATCTCAATCTTTAAACTGAGAGGAAATAACTGCCGACTAATTTTTGCCCGGGCAATTGGGCCGTGGGACTCTAAATTTTTAGCTAGTACCTGTGGTTTAATTTTCCAAAGAGACTGAGGATACTCTAAAGGAATTAGAGATAATATTGCTCGGTCTGAAAGTAATTGATTACCTTCTACACTTAACTGTTCCTGTTTAGTTATGAGCCAAATGGGCTGAGTAATTGCCCAGAGCAAAGTTCCTGCTAAACCACCAACTGCTAGTATTTGCCATATTATAACTACTAATCTTAATCGTCTTTGACGCAGCAATGTTTGTCGCCGACTTGACAAATCTGATCGAGAAACCGATGCAATACCATTAGCCATTATATTTATTTACTCACTAATTAGTTAATATTTTTAATGCTACCCTACACAATTATCATTTTGATTTAATCACTTATACAAATATTATTTTAGTTGTGAGATATTTGAGATTTTCAGCAAGCAGGTAAAAGTTAAATGGTCGCCGATGATTGATAATTTATAGAATCCCTAACCGTATCTTTTCCTAAAAAGATTATACTAATGAGCGATATAGCTGCCGCACTTGCTCCGCCAACGCCAACGCCGCATGAGAAAATGCGGTATTCAAGCAGTTTAACAGACTTTGAATGGGTTCTGATTGAACCATTATTACCAAAAAAGAAGAAAACTTATCCTACAAAATGGAGCAACAGAGAAATCTTAGATGGTATCTTATATCAATTAAAGAATGGTTGTAACTGGTGTGATCTACCCTGCATATTTACCACCCTATTCAACTGTATTTTGGCACTACAAGCAGTGGCGAGCATCAGGGGTTACCCTTGAAGATTAGAGATGTATTGCATCTGTGTTGTACGTCAACAGGTAAAAAAAAAGCCAGATGGACAACTTTAATCATCATTGATTCACTTATCTGTAAAAAATACCTGTAATGCTAGTATCAAGTCCAAGGGATTCTGTTTTTACAAGGCTACCAACGGAATTAAAAGACCGGAACGCAGTTGATAGTCTCGGTTTTCCTTTTTTTACTTATTGCACCAAAGCCAATGTATCTGACGATCAGGGATTAATAGAAATGTTGTCAGATAACATTGATTACTTTAAGTCCAAACCTGTTAACCCATACTAAAATTACTATCTTACTTGACAATGGATATCCCATACGAAAAAATAGCACAGGAGTTAAAGAAAATTTATCCAGCAATTATGACCAAGATTCGGTTTAATATCAAATCCGGTAGCATCGGAGTAATTAAACCTGAATTTTCGGCCACCAATGGTACTGGGTTATAGCCTTGATTGCAAATTGCTGTGTTAAAAGAACTTGACAACGCTCAAACAGAATTTCTTCTAACTC
>NZ_JAAHGB010000156.1:0-3140 GCF_010672695.1 Okeania sp. SIO1H4 | reverse complement strand
AATGCCGATCATTTTTAGCTTGGCTATTGACCATTTATTTTACGATCGCGATCACACTTCTGAGTATTCTATCTCAGGAAGAAGGCATTGCTTCTACTGGTCACTTATTTCTGCCATCCTGCACTAGTTTGAGCGTTTTTCAAACTTTCCGTTACTGGCTGCGATTGACTCTGATACTTAACTGGAGGCTGTTTGGAGTGATTGTATTTATGTGATTTTAGAATATACCGATCGCTTATCAAAGTCAACACATCTTTTTCGTGTCCATGTATGGATACAAGAGGTATAATAGCTAAAAGTGTTAATAGACTTGCTTTCAAGGGCAAAATAGTAGATTTGTCTGGGGGTAATTTCATATTAGTATTGGTATTTGGCTATTTGTTACGATCGGACTTACGCAAGGATACTATATATAGTGCCTACTAATTTAGGCGATCTTCACTGTAATTTTGTGCGATCGCCTCTCGACTGGCTAATATACCCTACAGGACGCTACCGCTAATGGATCGTATTTATAAAGCCAGTCTTCAAACTCCTCATTACTTCTGAATATCTCCTGAAGATATTTTTCGCTGTCAGGTTCGTATGCTCGCCTGCCCGCCAAACCACTACGAGCTTGAATAATATGTGTGCGTTCTATGCGATTTCTATCATATAGAGCTAAAGCTGCGTCAAGGTTGGGAGCTTTTGCCAGGTACTCCGAGAGTTCGTAGCCATCTTCAAAAGCCGTACTTGCTCCCTGTCCAATAGATGGACTCATGGGATGAGCAGCATCTCCCAAAAGTGTAACTCTCCCCTTGCTCCAACTGGACAATGGTTCTCTATCCCATATCGGTCGTTCTACAATGATTTCTGCATCTGTTGCTTCCATAATCTCAGGCACAGGAGATGCCCACTCACCAAATTCTTTGAGCAGCCGAGATTTAATATCAGCAGCATTCCCAGAATTAGAATCATCTACACACAGCATTGTTGCTCCCCAAAATATATATCCGTCACCCACATCCATCAGTGTAAGGTTCTTAGGTGCGGCTGTCATTGTAGTCACTTCATTAGCACCAAGCAGTTCGTGACTATACTTGAGAAGACCACGCCAAGACATTCTACCTAAATAGCGAGGTTCGCCATCACCAATTAGTATTTGTCTGACAGCAGATTTAATTCCATCTGCTCCTACTACTAGGTCTACCTCTACTGTTTTTTTGCCCTCAAATTCTACTGTCACACTGTTATGGTTTTGAGTGAAGCTAACGCAGCGATGACTCAGGTGAACTATATCTGGTGGAAGTGCTGCTGCCAGAATTTCCTGTAATTTAGACCAGCGGGTACTCAACAAAGGTTGTCCGTATTTTTCCATCATAGTGATTTTTGTTTGCTGAATTATCTCACCACTATTTTTCCGCAAGTTTATGACTTTGAGTATGCTGCCTGCTTGTTTTAATTGTTCTACTATAGTTGGTTCTATCGCCTCTAGAGCTTTTAAACCGTTAGGATTGATGGATAAACCTGCGCCGACTGGGCGCAAATCTCTAGCTTTCTCATAGACATGAGCATCAATACCTTGTTTTCTCAAAGCGATCGCTGTTGCTAAACCACCAATACCTCCACCGATAATGGCAACTTTCTCCACAACAGGTTTGGAAGTTTCTCTCATTTTGCTTGTTTCCTTTTTTTTGGCTATTTGTTATTAGACTTCAACTTTTTCTTTCCAAGGTTTCAGACGTGCTTCTGATTTTGGATCGTAATCATACATCCAATGTCGAAACTCTTCACGTTCCTGCTGTGACTGTTGGTTTGTTCTTTGAATAGGTTGATCTAAGTCTTTCTCACCCTCTCCTGTAAAAGCTTGAATCATTGCTGTACGATGAATGCGACGGTTGTCGTAGGCACTGAGAGCTGTTTGCAGGTCTGGAAAGTTACACAGACATTCGGCAATTTCATAAGCGTCTTCAAAAGTAGTATTTGCTCCTTGTCCTTCCAGTGGTGACATTGGATGAGCGGCATCTCCCAATAAAGTCACTCTACCATAACTCCATTGCTTTAATGGGGCTTTGTCACAGATTGGCCTTTCTAATATCCGTTCAGCATCGGTTGTTTCCATTAGTTTCCGCACTGGCTCGATCCAATCAGCAAACTCTTTGAGAACACGAGACTTAACCTCAGCAGCAGTTGTGGAAAGAGAGAAGTCTGACAATACCTTCCGAGCGCTCCAGTACATATTTCCCTCCCCTAAGTTAAGCAGGAATAATATACTTTTTTCTCCCCTCATAATGATCATTTCATTTGGTGGTAGTAGATCGTTGTTCTTGTTATAATTCATCACAGTATGCCAAGACATAGTGCCTAGATATCGAGGTTCCCCGTCACCAATCAATGTTTGTCTTACTCTAGAGTTTATCCCATCAGCTCCAATGAGCAAATCTGACTCGACAGTTTTTTCATTCTCAAAGTGAATGATAACAGTGTTTTGATTTTGCTCAAAACTGACGCAACTATGATTCAAGTGAATCACTTCTGGTGGCAGTGCCGATGCTAAAATCTGTTGCAAATGCCACCACCAAATAGTTAATGTTGGTTGTCCGTATTTTGCCATCATCTTACTTTCGTTAGTCATGATGGTTTCTCCGGTGCTTGTTTTCACAGTCACTCTCTCTACTTGACAACCTGAACGTTTTAGTGTAGCTGCTATCTCTGGTTCAATGGCATCTAGACATCTCAAACCATTGGGCACTAAACCTAGACCACCTCCCACTGGACTAAATTCCCTGGCCTTTTCATAGACATGGGCATCAATACCTTGTTTTCTCAGAGCGATCGCTGTTGCTAGACCACCAGGACCAGCACCAATAATGGCAACCTTTTCTACAACAGGTTTAGAAGTTTCTCTCATTTTGCTTGTTTCCTTTTTTTTGATGTTTGTTGTTATATTACTACTAGACATCTCCAATAATAAAAAATAAAATCAATTATCGTCTACTCTGTAGGGACGTTGCATGCAACGTCCCTACCTACTCAGGGAAAACGCATCTAATTTTTTTGACAAATGACTAAAAACCCAATAATGCCCTTGACCTCACAGGGTTACAAGCAGCTCAAAACCATTATTGGATAAGAGTTCAAAGGACATTTAGCTGGGTCTT
>NZ_JAAHGB010000155.1:0-3210 GCF_010672695.1 Okeania sp. SIO1H4 | reverse complement strand
TCAAAAATTGCTTTAATGAATAAATAATCAACCTACTGTGTGGGGTGTGGTGCGATCGCACCACACCTCCATCTATTCTCAATAATGCTTCTCTTTTAGTTGAAGTATTATTCAGCTTATTCGATGACTCCATCTCTATATATAGCTTTCAGCTACCTTGTCACCCCGTGAGAGTTGGCACATATGGGGAGATGGGGAGGTAGTCCGATTTAATATTGAAGTGTAGTATAGAATTATAAACATATACTGTATAACCAGATTCTATATTATTTTGATAATTTTATAGCAGAAGGAAGAAGTAATATCATCTCCGCATATCGTTTGTGTAAACCCAAGGGTGAATATCTACAGGAAATTTAAGTTTTTTTCTGGCTCTTAAGTATTCCTGACTGTTCCCTGTTCCCAGTTAAGTGTTCCCTACCCTTGCTATACAATACCGATGCTACCGGACATGATATAAGAAGGAAGAAAGCTTAATAGCTTGAAAAAAACTTACAGCAGATTCCTCGCATAAGAAGTACAGAGATTAATAATTGAATGAATGCAAGTGCGGTCATCTTGCCCCAGATGGGTGTACCTCATAACTTCGGAAACTGCTGTAAATTTCCTGTAGATATTCACCCTTGGGTTCACACAAACGATATGCGGAGATGATATTAGGTACATCTGTGACGGCCAAGATGCCTGCACTTGATCGTTAATATCTCTACCTCATATCAAATCTGGTAGCATCGGTGTAATTAGATAGTTAATCTAGGAGGACCGAGTCAACCCACCCCTTGCCCCTCCCCCTCCGGTGGAGGGGAAGGACCTCCTCAGGAGGGAAGAGAATGCGCGAAACATTTGCTCTTGGATGAAGATGAAAATTTTTTTTATACCGAACCCGAGCGGATTTGATATCATATACGACCGAGTCTGCTGTCTCACTTCAACCTAATTTCAATCTGCACCTCACTCCGTTTCAAATCTTCCGGTGTCATTGGTGAATTATACAACAACCTTCTCGGCGAACTCACAACTTCATATTCTGGGTGCTGCACCAACCATTCTTTCAGCTTTTGCAAATTTTGTTCGTAGCTCTCCCAACTGTAAGCACCCTGTACTCCAATACTCACAACCTTCATTGGTAAAGTATCTCTCACCATCACCTGAGAATCAATTTTCTGGGGAGTCATGTCTGGAGTTGAATAGAGAAAAGATACTTCTGTTTCTTCACCTTCCTTGACATAACGTGCTTCCACAGGCGTTGTCATGGAAATTTGATTACTGCTGATATGTTGATACAGTGGGTCAAAAGCGACTCTGGTTGCCATTCTGGAATCACCTGTATGTGTGTAGGTGACAGCGCGATATTGGGGATACTCTTTAACTTCGATGACATTGGTCTCAGTGGGTTGAGGAAAACCTTGGGGTAAAGATGCAGACATTTAAAATTTGAGTTGATTTACTATTCCATTATATAGTTATTTAACCCATTTGATAGCTATATAATTATCAAAATAACATGGGTCGCGCAACCCCGCCTTTT
The DNA here is from genome assembly GCF_010672695.1 of Okeania sp. SIO1H4. Classification (NCBI taxonomy): domain Bacteria; kingdom Bacillati; phylum Cyanobacteriota; class Cyanophyceae; order Oscillatoriales; family Microcoleaceae; genus Okeania; species Okeania sp. SIO1H4. Next base: position 1,682 of record NZ_JAAHGB010000155.1, on the reverse strand, counting down.
AAGGCGAAACATTTTTGGAGCGAAGCTCAAATCCCCTAGTTCCCCTCCTGGAACCCCTCCTGGGAGGGGCGGGGGTGGGTTGACTTCTGTACGTCGCCCTACCGACGGCTCCCCTATCTAACTTCTGACTTCTGACTTCGTTAAGGTAGTCAAGTCTTTTCGCGCATCAATTTTGAAGAAAAATCTGAAGAAGGAGTGTTGAATTTAGTGATAAAAAAACTTTCTCCTTTCTCCCTTTGAACCTTTCTTTCCCTCCTGCCCCCTGCCTCCTGCCCCCTGCCTCCTGCCTTCTTAAAACACCATTGGCATTGAATTCATCTCCTCTTCCCGCAACGCTTCAGACAACAAACCCATTTTCACCGGAACATCATACAACCTCCCTTTGCCAAAGCGCGACCAAAAATGACGCAACCCAGGCACAATAACTTTAACTACTTTTAACTCAATATCCGGGCGAGTCTGATCCAAAACCAAAGTTTCCATTCCTGCTGCTTGATCAATTTTCACACAAGTCAAAACATCATCATAAATGTCGTCGCTCCAAAGTTGCGGATAGTCTCCATAAACCTTAGCTGGTATTTCTGGATGGGGAGCTAAATAAGGATGACTTGCTAAAGTTGCTGTCGTCATCCATTTTTGTATCCCCTCTTCCATCTGACTAATATCTTGCTCATCCATTCCCAACCCTATTTGATTAACTTCCGTTACTGCTCGCAGAATAGCAATTTTGGGGTCAAAATGCGCTCCGAAACCAGTAATAACTCGCTCATGTTTTCCATCAACTCGACGCGACACCGCAGTAAAAGCAGGTATCCCTAAATTTGTAGTTAAATCTAATACCCATAACTCCCGCTGATTTTGTTGATAAAATTCTTGCACTTCCAATAAATAGGGGTCGTCAAAACTTGCTAAATCTACCCCCGGACGCTGCAAACAGTTATACCACCAAATCCCTACACTGTCGCGCTCCACTAATTCCATAAATCCTTGCAAAATTGCTTCTTCTATGGTATTGCCCGCAGCGTTGCCATTGGAATCAGCTACACAAAAATTATGCTGTTTGGGCAATTTATAAGCATAATAACACCAAGCAGTAGGCAAATATTTGTGAGTTTGCTCGGTTAACGACCACACTGGAGTCCATTCAATTTCTTGACTGACATCAAAAGGTTGCGGAATCCAATCGTGAGCAACTTTACAGTTAGCATTCAATTCCTCCCGGTTAGCATACTGAGTCGGACTAAAATGTAGACATTTTTCTGGATGAATACCTTGCTCTCCCAACTCAGCTAAAGTTGACTTTTTCCGAGGTTCGTCTCCCTGGAATATTCCCGAATAACCTTCGATCGCTTCACAAAAACCACTTGCTTTAGATTGGCGATCGCTCTTGCCTTTACCTCCACTTTTATGACGCAAGGAACGACGCAAAGCACCGAGACTTTTTGCAGCACCAAAACTATGAATGGCACTGTAAGTATGAATTAAAGGATTTTCGGGGTCGGAAACTCGCACCAATGCACTGACAACTCCAGTTATTGGACTGATTAATTTTTTGGGTGTTGCACAATAGAGAATGATATTCTAGAATTTGATTGAGAGATGGATTGTCCTGATTGTCAAAGCCATAAAGTAGTGAAAAATGGTCATCGTCAGGGAAAACAGAGTTATCTGTGCCGTGACTG
>NZ_JAAHGB010000154.1:0-3300 GCF_010672695.1 Okeania sp. SIO1H4 | reverse complement strand
AATGCCGATCATTTTTAGCTTGGCTATTGACCATTTATTTTACGATCGCGATCACACTTCTGAGTATTCTATCTCAGGAAGAAGGCATTGCTTCTACTGGTCACTTATTTCTGCCATCCTGCACTAGGATACAGGTCGCCTTATATGCGTAAATTTACAAACTTGGGGATGGTTATAGCTGAAGTCAGAAGTTAAATTGAAGAAGGCAGGAGGCAGGAGGAGATTCAAGACTTCTCTTTGAAGGCAGAGGGCAGGAGGCAGCAGGCAGGAGGAGATTCAAGACTTCAATGTAGTTCTACCATTGTTACTTTTAACTTTTGACTTTTGAATGCATGCCTTTTGACTTGAAATGGAGCGATCGCTTATTTATTACTGTGAGATGGGGGCGTTTTGGTTGAGAACGATTAATTTAAGATGGAAACCGCCCCTACTGTTGCAAAATTTTCGGCTTTTGTTACTTTTAACTTTTGACTTTTGCCTTTTGAATTAATTGAGAGTGATCGCCCTCTTCTTACTTTTAACTTTTGCCTTTCTAGCTCCTGCTTACTGCCTTCTGCCTCCTGCCTTCTGCCCCCTGCCTTCTTCGTAAAAATCACTTCATTAAAACCAACTAATTTTGTACCTCACCATCACAGAAATTGTTATATAATCAACACAAAAATAAAGTAAGTAGTAAAAACAATGAAGTTTATCAGCCCCAAAACTGACTTTGCTTTTAAAAAAATATTTGGTTCTATTCACAGTCAAAATATTCTCATTAGCTTTCTCAATGCCATAGTTTATGACAATCAAAATATTATTCAATCTCTCAAAATAATTAACCCCTATAACCCTGGAGTTACTAACACTATTAAAGAGACTTATTTTGATGTAAAAGCACTTTTAGATAATGGTTATACAGTCATCATTGAAATGCAAGTATTGAATGTAGAATGTTTTGAAAAACGAGTAATTTATAACCTAGCTAAAGCTTATGGAAATCAATTAGATGTAGGTCAAGGTTATATGATGTTAACCCCTTTTATCGCTTTAAAAATTACCGATTTTGTTTTATTTGAAAATGAAAAAACGGAGAAAATGATTACTAAGTTTAAATTTAAAGAAGAGACAGGATTGTTTAATTATCAAGATGAATTAACTTTAATGTTTTTAGAATTACCGAAATTTAACAAAGAATTATCAGAATTAGAAACCCTCAGTGATAAATGGATATATTTTATTAAATCAGCGCCAAATTTAGAAGTAATACCCTCTTCATTAGGAGAAGTATCAGAAATAGAGGCGGCATTAAATATAGCGAATAAAGCAAATTTAAATAATGAAGAATTAGAGGAATTAGAGAAACAGGAAACGTTGATTAGAGATAAGAAAGGACAAATTAGTTTGGCGATAAAGGAAGGAATTGGTATTGGACGGGAAGAAGGAATTGGTATTGGACGGGAAGAAGGAATTGGTATTGGAATGGAAATTGGACGGGAGCAAATAGTGAAACAAATTTTACGTCAAATTCGCAGAAAGTTTGGAGAAATAGCTCCAGAAGTTAAAACTCAGATAGAGCAGTTATCTATGGAAAAATTAGATATTTTAGGAGAATAAATTTTTGATTTAGCAACCATCATAGATTTGGAAAACTGGTTAGCTAATTAACAAACAAAAAGCAGAAGGTAGGAGGGTTAGGAGGCAGGGGGCAGGAGGCAGAAGGCAGGAGGAGATTCAAGACTTCAATTTTTGTCACTTTTGAATTTTGACTTAATTGGGAGCGATCGCTACTTTCTGCCTCCTGTTATAATTACGCTCCTAGTTTTGCTCTGGCCCGATAGATAAAAAAGGGCTAGAGCAAAACTACAAACAAATTCTTACTTCTGCCTCCTGCCTCCTGCCCCCTGCCTTCTGCCTTTCCATCAATCCCTGCTGCCTCCTGCCCTCTGCCTTCTGCCTTTTCTAACTGCTTTCCAGTCAAAAGTTGATAAGCTCCGGCAACATTCAGTTTACCCAACATACAACGTTCGACTTCTTCGGTATCCTCTAAAGTGCAGGGAATAGCACTATTTGTTAATGCTGCCCTGACTGCTTCTGCATCTGGAGACGCCCCTTGCTGTAACTGCAAACTCATCAGCAATGCGGAAATAGCAGTCACCATTGGCGCTGCACAACTGGTCCCTTTATTGCGGACAGTTTCTTCTGTTCCTGGTTGAGCGCCGAGAATATTTTCTCCGGGAGCAATAATACCTTGTTGTTGATATTGTCCGCCCCAGTTACTAAACTTGAATACTTGCCCATTATCTTTCATTTCCAACAACCAGAGCCAGAAGCAGAAGATCAAACTATACTGGCAACAGGTCTAGAAGACTACGCACGTTGGAAGATAATGTTCAAAGATCACAAAAGGGAAGACGATCCACCTTTCCGTCGCGGACGTATTTGGGCGTAAGGAGGAGGCAGAAGGCAGAAGGCAGGAGGCAGGAGGCAGGAGGCAGAAAGTCAAAAGTAAGAATAGGGCGATCGCTTTGTTTGCAGTCATATCAAATCCGTTGGCTTCGGAGTAATATAATTCCGTTGAGCGTCATACAATGGGTAGGGGCGAATGCCATTCGCCCTTACAATATAGATTCTTATCTTTGAATGCTGAATAACACCGATTCAAGTCAAAAGTCAAAAGGCAAAAATCAAAAGTAAGAATAGGGCGATCGCTTTGTTTGAAGTCAAAAGTTACAGCATACAAATGATGTAGAAGATGAATAGTGAAAATATTGTAGTAGTGCGGGCATCTTGCCCGCTTGGGGGTGTACCTCATAACAGATGACGCCGAATAACTTCAGAAGATCACAAGCATATTCAAGATGTCAAAAATCTTTTTCCTCCTACAATGGCTGTCTATTAGCTTTTACAAATTGACTCATTACCTTTGCTAGTTCTTCGTTTTCCGATATCTGGCACTTGACAAGTCAAAAGTTCAAAGGCAAAAGGCAAAAGTAACAAGGTTAGTCACTACCACAGAAACTCACTTTTTGAGTAAACGCCCCCAATGTCAAGCTTGTGGAAATCCCAAATTACTGCAAGAAATGTCATTTTCTCCCCTGAGTCTCACCAGTCGCAAAAAGCATTTTACCACAGATGGGGGTCATCGCGCCTTCACTCCAGACCAAACAACCAAACGCTACAAAAAGGGCGGCGTTGCACAGTGACGAATGATTAAGGTAATTGAGGGATTTGCTGATGTTTCAAATCATAGATCAGCAAGCGAACTGATTTGCACAACAGATCAATGGACTTGGAGTAGCATAAAGTTTTGCGATGTAA
>NZ_JAAHGB010000153.1:0-3746 GCF_010672695.1 Okeania sp. SIO1H4 | reverse complement strand
TAGATGGTGCTCCTGGTCTCGCAGGTCCGGCAGGTCCAGTAGGTCCGGCAGGTGTACCAGGAACTCCAGGACTAGATGGTGCTCCTGGTGCTCCAGGATTAGATGGTGCTCCTGGTCTCGCAGGTCCGGCAGGTCCAGTAGGTCCGGCAGGTGTACCAGGAACTCCAGGACTAGATGGTGCTCCTGGTCTCGCAGGTCCGGCAGGTCCAGTAGGTCCAGCAGGTCCAGTAGGTCCGGCAGGTGTACCAGGAACTCCAGGATTAGATGGTGCTCCTGGTCTCGCAGGTCCAGCAGGTCCAGTCGGTCCAGTCGGTCCAGCAGGTCCAGTCGGTCCGGCAGGTGTACCAGGAACTCCAGGATTAGATGGTGCTCCTGGTCCAGTGGGTCCAGTGGGTCCAGTAGGTCCTGCTGGTGCTCCTGGCCTTCCTGGTCTATCCGCTCAAGTAGGTCCACCACTGGCTTATATTATTGCAACAGAGGATGCTCCTGCAGGTTTCTTCCCTGGAGAAGTAGTTTTGTTTGCTGGTACTGCAGCTCCTCCAGGATTCTTATCTCTTGAGGGTCAGTTATTACCCATCGCTGGAAACGAATCTCTATTCCGGGTATTAGGAACTTTATATGGTGGTGATGGAGTCACTAACTTTGCTCTTCCAAATCTCGTAGGTGTTAGTCCTGTTGGCCGACCTACAAGTGTAGAAGCTGTTCCTGCAGGCGGCGGTCCTACACTTTTAGTGGATTTAGGAAATGGCAATATAGTACCTGCTAACACTGTATTTGGAGATGTTGTAACTAATACAGGGGAGCTTGTAGACCTCACAGATCTTCAAACTAACGATGTAACGTTGCTCCAACAATTGCAGATATTGCAAGCACAATCACTGATTGTAAATAACATGATAGAAGAAGGTGGAGAGCTAATGACCTTTGAAGGAGAGGCACAACCAGAGGCACAACCAGAGGCACCATCCCTATTCGTTCAACCTACTACTACAAATTGATGTGTTTGAGACTTGACAGTTGAGTTTTATCTCAACATTGGTTGAAGACCCGCGCTCTCCGGTCAGGGGAGCGTCGGGATGTTTGTGCAGCATTCCGCAGGAAAAACCAATCAATTTTGCGGCGCATGCCAATAGTGTGTTAGACTTAAAAAAAGGCTGCTGGGCTAGCAGTGTCAGTCTGTGGAGCGCGCCTTTAGACCGAAAAGAGGCTTGACCTTGGAGGCTGGTGCATTGTTAGCGCAGCTCCTCTGCAAGAGGCAGCAGAAAGACCTAAGAGCGCGATGGTTAGGAATCCCGCGCTTTCACGCAAGTGCAGCGTCGGGAGGATGTCAATAGTCAATTCTCATAAATGAATAAAAAAAAGACCTTGTGGGTATTAGAAACCTGCAAGGTTTTTTTTAGTAAAAAATTAGAATCTGAATTCTAGCGGTTTTCACAAAGGTAGACTAAAGTAAAAACTATAGATATACCTGAAGTTTAATAAGTTGCAGAAATAGTTGTATTCTATATTAATGAGGACTGCTGCTTTTTGGCATAGTGGCGATCGCGGTAGTGTTGCGTAGGAATATCGCTCTTTTTTCTTCACCTTCATGATACGCACTCCGATGCTACCGGACTTGATATGACTGGTTTGAACTGAAGATTGCTATTCCCTAATCAGTTTACAATAATACTTAATGGAAATTATAGCCAAAATTTGGAGGCAAAAATTCATGTTAGATACAATTGTATTGGGTGGCGGATGTTTCTGGTGTGTAGAATCTGTCTTTCTGTCTGTCGCAGGGGTTAAAGAGGCAGAATCTGGTTATGCTGGAGGAAATACTAAGAATCCTGACTATAGATCTATATGTTCTGGAAAAACAGGCCATGCTGAGGTGGTAAAAATTACCTTTGACTCTGAAAAAATATCACTGCGTGAAATATTAGAAATATTTTTTGTTACTCACGACCCCACAACACTTAACAGACAGGGGAATGATGTTGGTACTCAGTATCGTTCAATTATTATGTGTCACTCCCAAGAACAAAAAGATATTGCTCAAGAAGTTATTTCGACTTTGGATAATAATGGCACGTTTAATAATCCGATCGTTACTGAAGTGGTTGATTTGAAGGAATATTATAGAGCTGAGGAGTATCATCAAAACTATTTTAACAAGAATCCTAATCAACCTTATTGTGCATTTTCCATTCCTCCAAAGTTGCAAAAACTCAAGAAATATTTCCCAGATAAGGTATCTGCATAAATAGTTGCAGCATCTTTGCTTTACTAAGAATAGTTTTAGTTATGTAAGTTGGGCTAAGTGAAATGGAAAGTCTAGTACATTCTGCCCAACTATAATTGTGATTAATTAACTAAAAATAGTGTTTTCTTTCTATTAATTGTCAAACACACGATTAAAGAAAGGTATTATTTTAGACCAAGCTGAAGTAGTTGCAGCGGAGTCATAACGATAACCGTCATCACGCATGAAAGTATGCTCCGCTTCATATAAGAAAATTTGATGAGCTATACTCCCTTGTTCCAAAGCTTGAGCTACGGTTTGGCGATCGCCTTCTGGTGTATGACGGTCTTGAGTACCGAATACTATCAATATTTCACCTTGAATTTCATTCACTCGTTTAATTGTATCAGCGACTCCCTTACCTAATTTGCCACTGGGAACACCAGTCGGGTAACAACAAACTGTGGCTTTTATCTCTTTCTCAAAAGCAGCCCGAAATGCTAAATGTCCACCAATACAAAAACCCATAGCACCTATTTTATCCTCAGCAACTGAACTTTCTGTTTTGAGAAATTCAATCACAGCTGTTGTATCCGCATCATATTCAGCTATTTTAGTTCGACGTGCATTGTCATTACCCCGCATTCGCCCCAGGTCATCTGGCTCAATGACGAGACCCACTGGTTCAGTACGATGAAAAATTTCTGGGGCAGCTACTACATAACCATAACCAGCTAAATAATTAGCTAGACGAATTATCGGACTTCCCAATTGATAAATATCACTGTAGAATACAATACCTGGATAAACTCCTTCCGGTTTAGGAGTTGCTACATATACACGCATTAAACTATCATCAACTTTTAACTCGATGTTACGTTTAGTAATTTGCACCTTTTATCTCCATTATTGTCTTGAGGAATTTTTCTACAATACAGCTTAACTTTAGCAAAATTACGTAATTTATAGGGGATACTGACTTGATACAGCGGATTTCATCTCAGTGAGGTATCGCTGTGGCGGGCAAGATGTCCGCACTACAAAAGTTTGATCATTAATATTTGTACTTCATATACTTGGAATCTGCTGTAACATCTATACTTTGAAGGCTTATATTCCTTAAACATTAAAATATAAGTGATTTTATCATTTTCTTTGTGGGTTTAATACCCCACCGTCAACGGGGGTGTTCACGCATTACTTGGGGGAGCGAATCCCCATGTAATTTTCCTCCTGTCTCCTGTCTCCTGTCTCCTTCTTCAAGGAGCTACTTTTGCGATAATTTATTCTCAAACAATTGTTCGGAAAAATTCAGTATTTTCTAGGTTGATTTTTGCTGATTTTTAGTTAACAATAGTGTTAACAAAGTTAAACAGCAATGAAAGTAATAATTCAATGAACTACCCCGCCGTGTAGACGGACGGGGTTTCTAAGTCCCCGTCAACAAAGTCCGCACTTTGAGATTTTGAGCGCTTCATTTGCCCCAGTTGCCTCATCGAGCCTGTATGTTTACGGGTCGAAT
>NZ_JAAHGB010000152.1:0-3786 GCF_010672695.1 Okeania sp. SIO1H4 | reverse complement strand
ATTCCCTCAATTTTCTGGAATTCCAGCAGTTCTTTGTCTTCAGCTTCACTCAAATGTACTCTTAAAGGGGCTGGCACACTATAAATTTTCCTCCATCTACTCGACTAGGCTATTTTACAACTTTTTTGCCTGCCTACTTATGACTTCTGACTTCTGACTTGCGTGCAGCGCTATAATTGGCCATATTTGCTTTAAATTCGTGCAATTTATGAGAATTTACGATCGCTGCTTCCACTTTGTTGCACTACTTCTAGAAATAGCTTCAGCGATCGCACTGAATTGATAATATATTTATAGTGGAAATAGCGTAAGTGCTCGCACGTATTTAATCTGCTAGTTTTTTTGATTTTAACGCAAAATAAAACTTCTCTGTATATAGCTTTCAGGCTTTTTTTCTGGCAATTATTTTTATATAAAATATTGCGGAAGTGACAAATTAACCAGATTTAAGCAGATGATTTTGCCAGAAAAGTTATAATTTCTAGTTGCATTTACAGAGTAAACACAAATTTTACCACTTCAAAAACATATGAAAGTCAAGCAGGCAAATACTTACAGTATTATTTGTCTAACCTTGATCAAACTCATGCAAATCTTCACACATCTTTTACCTATGAGCCTTCTACAGTAGTTATATTAGATTTAATCAAACTCAGATAATACAAGATTTTTCCTTCTCCCCTAGATAACTAAACGCCTTCTTCCTGATTCCTTCTTCTTTTTTCCTTCTGCCATAACAGAGCAATTATCCAACTCCTAAAGGCCGTAGTTATTGCTATACAATGATTCAGTGGTGCAGAGATTTTGCCAATCTCTATCTAAAATCTAGAATATTAACTATGGACATTAAACGAGTAATTATTGCTCATAAGGCCAAAGATGATGTGAGTCAGCATTATGCAGAACAATGTGCTAGACAGTTGGAAGATAGAGGCTGTCAAGTGTTAATGGGGCCTAGTGGACCACAAGATAATCCATATCCAGTTTTTCTTGCTTCTAGCACTCATAAAATTGACTTAGCAGTGGTTTTAGGAGGAGATGGTAGTGCTTTAGCTGCTGCAAGACATTTAGCAGCTCTAGGTATTCCAATGTTGGCAGTTAATGTGGGAGGACATTTGGGATTTTTGACAGAAAGTTTTGAAGATTTTAAGGATACAGAGAAGGTATGGGATAGGTTATTTGAAGACCGCTATGCTGTACAACTGCGAATGATGTTACAGTCAGCAGTGTTTAATGGCGATCGCACTAACCTCGAACCATCAAGCGATCGCTTTTTAGCTTTGAATGAATTTTGTATTAAACCTGCTTCTGCTGACAGGATGCCCACTTCTATTTTGGAAGTAGAAGTTGATGGTGAAGTAGTAGACCAATATCAAGGGGATGGACTTATTGTTGCTAGTCCGACTGGTTCTACTTGCTATACTGCTTCTGCTAATGGACCAATTATGCACGCTGGTATGGCTTCTATTTCTGTTACTCCAATTTGTCCTTTAAGTCTTTCTAGTCGTCCTATTGTACTTCCTCCTGGTTGTATAGTTAGTGTTTGGCCTCTACAGGAGCACGATCTAACTACTAAACTTTGGGCAGATGGAGTTCTATCTACTGCTATTTGGCCTGGACAACGGGTGGATGTGCGTATGGCAGATTGTCAGGCTAAGTTTATTATTTTGCGGGAAAATTATTCATTTTTCCAGACTCTTAGAGAAAAACTACAATGGGCTGGTGCCAGAATTAAGTACAATAATGAGCATCGTAGTAGTTAAGTGGTAGATAGTAGGTTATCTCCAGTTATCAGTTAGCCTCCTCCGGAGCAGCTACGCTCACAGTACCTCTAGCTGAACCCTTATGCTTGCTGAACCCTTATGCTTAACACAAGGAATATTCTCTTTTCTCTTGGTCGATTAGATATGGCGTTTGCTAGCGCACAACTAGGTTAACGCGTTTGCGATAGCATTCTGTAAAGAAAAGCGTCCCGGAGGGAATGGAAACCTCGCCATCTCTCGACCGCTTTTTATCCTCTTAAAAAGGGAGGCTTGAGACCAAAATTTTTTGGTCAAGAAGAATTTCTTTTACTGAATAAAATTTTGCTAAAGTTGTGCCCTAGATACCTCACATCTCCCGATTTTCAAAACTCTGATATTGATGCTCAAGAACGATTTACGTTAGACAAAAAAAATTCTGAAAATTGTCTCAATTAAATCGATTTGTCCTCTATATACCTCACATTTCCCGATTTTCAAAACTCTAATATTGATGGTAAAAAATGCTTTAAGCAAGACAAAAAAAATCCTCAAAATTGTCTCAATTAATCTAATTTTATGTTTGCTTATATTAAGCTTTGTTGAAGGTCTATCTAGCATTATTTTACTGTTTTATAAAATCAGTAAAGTTCAACCAATTAGCGAAATACGTCACACCCAATATGATGAATTATTAGGATGGGTGAATCTTCCTAATGTTGATATTCCAAATATGTATGCTCCGGGGATATATTTTCGAACAAATTCTCAATCTTTGAGAAATAGCGAAGACTTTAGTATTAATATCCCCCCTAATAAAGTTAGGATAATTTGTTCTGGGGATTCTTTTACGATGGGATGGGGTGTTAGTAATGACCAAACATGGTGTCAATTATTAACATCTATCAATCAACGTTTACAAACTATTAATATGGGTCAAGGGGGATATGGTATTGACCAAGCTTATTTATGGTACAAACGTGATGGTACTAAGTTTGACCATAATATTCAGATATTTGCTTTTATTACTGATGATTTTGTGCGGATGCAGCTGGCAAGGTCTTTGGGTTATGGGAAACCATTATTGTATTTAGAAAATGGGGAGTTAGTTAATCATAATTTTCCTGTGCCTAGAGGTTCTTTTTTAGTTCCAAAAATTACAGAAGGTGGCAGATATATTCAGGAGTTAAGATTTTTAAATCTATGGCAAACATTGTTTCCTAGAAAAATGGAAACTGACAATAAATATGTTGCTCAAACTCCTGCTATAGCTATCAAAATCTTTGAACAGTTGGCGAAGATTAATCAAGGGAAAAATAGTAAGTTAGTGGTTGTTTATTTGCCAATATATTCTGATTATTATCTGAATGAATCTAGTTTTTGGCGACAATATCTACAGGCTGAATTAGAAAAACGAAACATAGTTTATATTGATTTGATTGCTGAATTTAGAAAGAGAATGCCAAATGAACAAGTAGAAACTGCTTTCTTAGGTGGTAATGGGCATTATTCTGTATCTGGTAATGAATTTTTTGCTAATCTTTTGTATGAAAAGTTATTATCTATGCCTGAAGTTGCAGTTATTTTACAGCAGTAGAAAATGTTATAGCAATTCCCATAATGGTGAGGTAAAAAATTCATTTGTTTTAGGGAACAGGGAACAGGGAACAGGGAACAGGGGACAGGAAAGAAAAAATAAAGATAGGTGTACCTCATTTTGGTATTAGCTCTGAGTTTTGGAATGATTTATGGTGTTAATAGTTATTAGTAATTAGATTTTAGCTATTTTGTCTCTTCTAGAGTAGACATCTCCAGAAAAGAGGCAACAGGCAACGGGTAACAGGGAGAAATAATTGATAATTTATGGATAAGAATTGATTTTATTTTTGATTTTTGGAGATGTCTAGTAGTTATAGCAGTCTAGTGCAGGATGGCAGAAATAAGTGACCAGTAGAAGCAATGCCTTCTTCCTGAGATAGAATACTCAGAAGTGTGATCGCGATCGTAAAATAAATGGTCAATAGCCAAGCTAAAAATGATCGGCATT
>NZ_JAAHGB010000151.1:0-3801 GCF_010672695.1 Okeania sp. SIO1H4 | reverse complement strand
TTCTTTCTAGTTCATCTATACTTAGGTGTTCTTGGATACTTAAGCGTCTTGGCATAATGGCGATCGCTCCTGGGAATTATTTTTCTCCTCTTCAATTATACACAAACGATGCTACCGGACATGATATCACAAATTAATTTAACAATTTAGTGGAGCTAGGGAATGCCCGGTTTGGTAACAGGGAATAGAAAATATGCTTGAGCTAAATATACAAATAATTTTGTCTCCCTACCGATCTATGTTCATCCTAGTCAAAGTAAAAGCTAAATCAGCAGCACTTATTTGTTCATATATTTCAAACGGTTGATGGACCCAAGGATTATCTGGCAAATAATCAACATAGTAGTCAGGTTCAAATATAGAGCAAGCCTTGTACCACAAAACTGCTGTTTTGAGTTCCTGAATTTCTTGACCATAATTATCCTGAAGCCAAGCGATAGACTTATCTATACTAACTCCCGAATCTACTAGATCATCAGCTAGCAACACATGACTACCTAAACGATATGTAGTCATAGTTAAATTTTTTCCTATGATCATCTTACCCTGTTCCTGGCCTTTAATACCACCATAAGAGGAAGTAGCTAGAATCGCTAAAGGTTTTTTGAAAATGCGAGACAAAATATCTCCTACTCGTAATCCTCCTCTAGCCAAACAAACAATTTGATTGAACTGCCATTGAGATTGATAAATTTTTGCTGCTAGATACTCAATTTTTTGATGATAGTCTAACCAAGAGATGTAAAGATTGCTCATTTTTGAACTTTAAAATAATAGTGATAACCTAAAAATAGGATAGTTTTAATTTTACCTAAAACTCTCACTTGTATTTCAAGCCACAATCATTATATTTTATTAAATGAAGCATCGCCCTTCCGTTGTATCTCACACTTCTTAAGAAATGCTATACCAATTTTCTACAAGCTGAAATTTTTGTGTTATTTAAAGGTAAAGGTATGTTATATCTTTCAAATAATTTAGAAAAGGGGTATTTTTAAAAAAAATAAATTTTATGATTATTAGCCAAGCTGAATAGCAAAAATATCAATCTGCTATCCTCAGCTATCCACGCCGAACCCCATAAAGTAATCGATTAATAGCTGTTGTATCTTCTTCACTCCAATTATGGTATAAAAATAAATTTCTGAGCTGTTTTCTGTGTTCTTTAGTCAAAATACCAAATCCATAGACTTGGAATACTAAATCTGCAATAATTACTTCTGGTAAAAGGGTTTGATAGTTCATAGTAGTTCATCATAATATACTGTTTATAGTATCCCCAATTTAACAATTAATAACTGTGATAAAAAATTTACTCTAAGTTATATTTATCTAGAAAATTCGTGACTTATGTCACCATAGTTAAAGCATAATTCTGTAATTTATGCCATTTTTCTATAAAGTTACACTCTATAAAAGAGAATAATTATTAGCAGAATAAGGTCATAGAAAAAAATCTTCAACAAAATTCTTCAATCCATGGTTACAAAAAAATAGTATAAGATATTAAGGATAATAATATTAATCAATGGTTGCCAGATTTTTTTGACAAAAGATACTTATTCAGCATAATTAAGGGAATAATTATATCATATAACCAATAATTTGAATGTTATACTTAATCAATAATTAATATTAATTGTTACTATTGCCACTGTATAAATATTAAGTATTATATAGCATTCAAAAGTATTGATAAATTAAGCAAATGGCGTAAAAAAATACTTTAAGTAAGAGTTTAAAAGTATATGAAAAATCAGCAAAAAAATTATACTCCTATAGTAATAATATTAACTATAGCCTTGAATTTCATAATTTTAGGATGTCAAAAAACCAGCAAAAAAATACAGAAAATAGATAACAAAAACAATACAACATTGTTACAGCCAAATACTGTAGAAGAAGAAAGTAAATTTAAAGCAAGAAGTTTGGCAATTCGTAAGAAACTAGCAGCCGTAGACTTAGAAGAACTAGATAGTTGGTGGAGACCAAGAAAAATTGGAGACCCTCATAAATATCTACTGCCAGTAATTTTAGCCAGATTAAGTTTAGAAGATACACAAATAGGAGAACTTTATAATCAAGAAAAAACCTGGAAAATTTTATTCGAACTAGATAAAGATAAACCAAGCCTTTATCACTTCCGTAGTTATTTAGATGTACGAATTTTCTTTTTATTTCGAGAGAAAATGCCATCTGATGTATTAGCATCTTACAAAAATCAACTACAACGACCGAAAGTCTTCAACTGGATAAAAACTGGAACAGAAAATCATATGTTTATGCATCGTGCATCCGGTTTAGCATTGATGAATGGAAGTGGTTGGCCTGTAGAAGACCCCGCAAGTGAAGCCACAAATGAGGCATGGTTGCGAGCAGAACTGAATAAATTTTTAACTATTGGACAAGGAGAATTTCATTCTTCAGTTTATTATGGATATAGTATTGGTGGATTACTTAATATCTATGATTTTGCTCGTGACCCAGAATTAAAAGAACTGGCAAAAGGTTTACTAGATTGGTATGCAGCTAATATGGCAATAAGACTAAGTTGGGGGACTGCTGGAGGTGCCGAAAGTAGGGGTTTTGATCGCTATACCTGGAATACTGGGTTAAGTGCAGTAGCATGGATGTGGTGGGGAGAAGGCACTGAAGCTGCAGAAAAGATGGGAGATGGTACTGCTAGGTTAGCATTGCCAGCAGCTCTAAGCACATATCGTCCTCCAGAACATCTGCGGGCACTAGCTCGTAAACAAGTGCCATTACCATTTCAGCTCAGAGCAAGTCATCCAATTTACTACAGTTACTCCCAAGGAAACCGCTTATGGGAAAAATTCTATATAACTGAAGACTATAGTTTAGGTACTTTATTAGAGCCTACCCGCAGTTATCAAGTTGAGGGTACAATTAATGCCCAGTATGTTACTTATAAATTAGTAGTGCGCGACCCTGAAGGCATTAATAACGCAGTAGTAGGTTTAGGTGGCACTTATCATGGACCCCAAGCAACTGGACGTAGTCCTGGCGATCAATATGTTCAGCAAAAGGGAGCAGTAATATTTCAGTTAATTCTTAGCGATCGAGATTTGCAAGCAGGAGTGCCAGCACAGTCGCATTTAGTCTTGCCAAAACGTTATGGTGAACCGAAAAAATATAAAAATTGGTATATTTGGCGTATTGAAAATATTTGGCTATGTGCTAGACCTTGGTCAGGTGAGGTAAGTTTACAACCGTTATCTCGGAAATATAAAGAATATCAAGCAATGGTTGCTAAAGGAAAAAAGACTGCTTGGGTTACTGATGTAGCAAGAGTAGCTGATATTGGAGATGTTGAAAGTTTAAAACAGGCCTTGGATAAAACTCTCGTTGATGATAGCGAATGGGAGAGTCAAGGGCGTTTGAGTTATTTGAGTTTAGCTGGCGATCGCATAGTTATGACATATCAGCAAGATGGTGCTATTGGGGACGCAGTAGTTAATGGGGAAAAAATAATTTTAAAAAATTGGCCTGTGTTAGAGAGTCCATACACCAAACAAGGGTTGTACAGTGGGTTGCTAGAAGTTGATGACCCCAAGCTAGGTAAATGGCAATTAAGAGGTAAGTTAATGGGTCCAGAATGGGAGTAGGGTCCAGAATGGGAGTAGGGTCCAGAATGGGAGATGGGGAGATGGGGCGGTGTGCGTTACGACAGAACATTTGGTTCTGAGTCTGACGGCCGTGCTTTTGCAGTATTTGGTTTGCAAGGATTAGCTCCCTATTTCTTGGAAGTAGATGCTGCTCTTTTTGTCAGCGAAGATGGAG
>NZ_JAAHGB010000150.1:0-3927 GCF_010672695.1 Okeania sp. SIO1H4 | reverse complement strand
GGAAGAAGGAAGAAGGAAGAAGAAAGAGGGAAGAGGAAAGAAGGCTACCCTCGCAAGAAAAAACCATCATTTCCTGTAGATATTCACCCTTGGGTTTACACAAACGATATAAACGGACATGATATAATTCTTGGGCCGACAGATATAACTGACAGATAGATTTAACCAGGTCGCGAAAAGCTACTGGGTCAGAGGGATTAGAGTTTAACCAGTAACGATGACGATGAGGTTGTAGAGTCGCTTCCTTTTAAAAAACGCCCCACACTGCGGGGTGAAATCTTCTCCACAATCCTTCTATCTATGGCTTCTTCTGCTAGCTCCCTTGGAGTCCAATGACTCACTGGTCTTTGAGATTGTTTTGGGTCTTCACAGGCCATTGCTACGATTTGGACTACTTGTTCCACGGAGAAAAATTTGGTTGTTCCTGGTCGGGGAGCATCACTGAGAATCTCTTCTATCAGTTTCCTTAACTTCTTGTCCCTCACCTGTTGAGTTTCAGCAATTGCAAGTTGTTCAGAAGCCTCCAACCACCTTTTTCGCCACTGCCTCACTTGCCTTCGATGTAGTTGTAGTTGTTCACTGATCGCTGTATTGTTGGTTCCAGAGGCAGCAGCTAGGATGAGTTTTACCCTTCTGACCAGGCCATAGGAATTGGTGGTCTGAAGGGTAAAACTTGCAGTAGGCTTTTCTGTCTTGGCGACAGGATTATGGATTGAGCTTTGGGGATAGGCATTCATTCATGGGGTTGACTGGGCTTATTGATTGGGCTTCCACAAATTCTAGTTTACTTCATAAATCACTTTTTTTTAGTGGTCACTTTTTGGGGCTGGCCTCTCCGATGCGATCGCACCTCTGAGTATTCTATCTCAGGAAGAGGGCATTGCTCCTACTGGTCACTTATTTCTGCCATCCTGCACTAGTTTGTAACTGCTCAAAAACTAATTCTCCATCTTTCACATTTCCCGCTAAAATTTGTTCAGTTGCACGATCAATTTTTTGACGTAATTCCTCTAGTTGACTATCAACTTCATTATGATCTTCAGCTAAAATAATGATTTCCACTTTTTGACCTGCTGCAAATGGTAAATCTGATAAAACCAACTGCTGAGGATTATCAATTATTAGAGATTTTTTGTAAGCATTTATCGGTTTAATTAACTCCTTAATATTAGGTATTTAATATTATAATTGCACTAACTTTGATCGAACATATTAGGACTAAGTTCAACGAACTTCTGACTTTATAGAAAATGGTACATTACGACGGGTTGTTAAATACTTTTCAGAGTCTAGATTTTAGCTGTGTCACGCCACTACAAATTTGACTTTTGAATTTTTTACTTCTGACTTCATAACGCTCGACTAGAATTAAAAATCGCAATTAACGCTACACCCACATCTGCAAATACTGCTTCCCAAATATTTGCCAACCCTGCTATTCCCAACAAAATAAACAACCCCTTTACTCCTAGAGCAAAACCAATATTTTGCCAAACAATGCGACGCGTTTTCCTGCCAATTTGTATTGCTTCAGCAACCTTAGAAGGAGCATCGGTCATAATTACAACATCCGCAGTTTCAATTGCAGCATCCGAACCAATGCTACCCATTGCTATACCAACATCAGCACGAGCAATAACCGGAGCATCATTAATTCCATCACCAACAAAAGCAACTTTCCTATTATTCCGATATAGTAATTTTTCAATGGCATTGACTTTATCTTCTGGTAATAATTCAGCTTCATAACTATCTAAATCTAAATTTTCTGCCACCCGTTGAGCAACTGTTTGATTATCTCCCGTTAACATGACAGTTTTTTCCACACCCAAATTTTTCAAAGATTTAATTGCCCGAGCAGCATCTAATTTAATCTGGTCAGATATTACGATATAACCAACATATTTACTATCAACTGCTAAATGAACTGCAGTATCTCCAATATCACAAATATCGTGTTGAATATCTTCTAAATGTAACAGGCGATCGCCTCCCGCAATAACTGTTTTATTACCAACTTTTGCCTTAATTCCACACCCGGCAATTTCTTGATATTCTGAAACATCAGAATTATCAATTTTCCTAGAATTATATTTATAAACTGCTTGAGCAATAGGATGATTTGATAAAGATTCAACTTTAGCTGCTACTTCGATTAAATCTGGTTTAGTCAAGCCATTTTTTGTGACAATATCTGTCACCTGAAGTTTACCTTCTGTCAAAGTTCCAGTTTTATCAAAAACCACAGTTTTAATCGCAGCTAAATCATCTAAAAATGTAGACCCTTTGACTAATATTCCTCGTTTTGCCGCTCCACCAACTCCGCCAAAATAACCCAAAGGAATGCTAATTACTAATCCACAAGGACAGGAAACTACTAATACAATTAAAGCTCTATTTATCCAATCTGCATAAGTAGCACCGGAGATAAATAGAGGAGGCAGAAAAGCGATCCCTAAAGAAATAAAGACAACTATTGGGGTATAGTACCTGGCAAAAGTTGTCATAAATCTTTCAGTTTTAGATTTTTTAGTTTTGGCAGTTTCAACTAACTCTAGAATTCTGGAAATAGAAGATTCAGAAAATGGTTTAGTTACGCGAATTGTTAATAGTCCCGTTTGGTTAAGCATTCCTGCTAATATTGTTTGCCCAACTGTAAAATTTCTAGGTATTGATTCTCCAGTTAAAGCAGAAGTATCAACTTGGGAATTTCCAGAAATAATTTCACCATCTAAGGGGATTTTTTCTCCTGGTTTAACAACTATCTCACTACCAACTTCTACTATTTCAGGCGAGACTTTTTGTAGAGAATCGTCAATTTTTAAATTTGCATAATCTGGACGAATTTCTAATAATGATTTGATAGAACTACGGGAACGTTTTACAGAATATTCCTGGAATGTTTCGCCAATTTGATAAAACAACATAACTGCCACTGCTTCCGGCAATTTATGAATAGCGATCGCTGCTAATGTAGCTACAGTCATTAAAAGATTTTCATCAAATATTCTACCTTTCAAAATATTTTTTCCAGCGCTGGTCAGTACAGTCCAACCACTATATATATAGATAGGAATAAACACTATATATTTTCCTATTCCATAGGCACTATTTTGTAATTTTTTATAGAAAATTAAACCTAAAATATAGATGATAATAACTGGAAGTAGAGGTAAAATTTCCTGTTTTAAACTTGACTCTTGAATAGGTTGATTAGTATCAGTATGGTTTTCTTCATGGTGACAGCTACAACAATGAGAATGATTATGATTACTCATTTTTATTCTGCTCCTCAAGCAACACAATTTTTATTGTCAATATTATAATCAATTAAATTCAAAATTAACGTATATATTATTTCTATTTAATATCTTAGATCGTGTTTCTTTAAATAACCACTTCGGAAAAATTTAGGGAGTAGGGAGTAGGGAGCAAGAGGAAATTTATTTGCTTCCCATGACAAACAGAAAAAATATTCTCTCTCCAGAGAAGAACATTTTTATTATGGCTAATTAATGATGCTTGATATTATAAATAAGGACTGAGTAGTTAGGTAGGAGAACCGTCGGATTGGCGACCTACAGTCAAGAGGGAAGAAGAAGGAAGTTTTTTATCGCCAATTAAACAAATATGATATTCAACTAAAATTAATAGAAAAAAATTATAGAAAACAGGAAGGAAGAGTTAAAAATCAAAAAATGCTCGAAAAGATTGTTAGTAGTTTACAAGTAGTGATTTCCCCAAAAATAAACATAGTTTATAAGCAACTAAAAAAAATATTGACTTACTCCAATTCTATATAATAGACTTGTCGCTTTATAAGGTAAAGTAAAGTTAATAGGGTGTTTGAGATGGGACAATGTTAGATCTGAATCGGGTGCTAAAAGAAGACCGCCTCAGTGCGGGCATTGACTGGACTAAACCGTA
>NZ_JAAHGB010000015.1:0-125274 GCF_010672695.1 Okeania sp. SIO1H4 | reverse complement strand
AATCTGGATTATCTCTTAGTTGAGGAATTGGCATCACCAAAGGGCAAGCGTTAACTGGACAACGATTTTCTGACCACCACGAAAACCGCTCTCCTAACCTATAGTTGTACTGCCGACGCAACAATTCCAACCACAATTGAATAGTGGCTATTTGTTCTTTGTTGGGCCTTAATTTATATTGGTAGGCAGTCCGCATGGTGGAAAATTTGTAGAAATGTCCTTTCTTTGGCTAGGTTTTTCAAAGGTGATGGTCTTTAGAGCTAGTTCAGGATTTTTTTATATAAAATCAAAAATAGAAATTAATATAGTTGAGCTGATTGGACTTTACTTGAAAGAGACTTTGAATAATTTTTTGTCCCTGGATGAGAGTAAAGTTTTGTCAGCTAGTTCTCTACATTTATCAAATTATATTATATTTTTTTTGAAATTAGCAAGCCTTCTTGTATCAAAAAATAGTTATATTGTCAATTATCCGACTGCTGTTTATCTGCTACAAATATCCTGCTCTAAATCAGATTTTTTAGTTTATCTCAACTAACATCAGTCAAAAGTAACAAAAATTGCTATAATCCTCGGCATCTACTACCTCTGTGTTTCCCTTACTAACCCAATATGACTTTTCTAATCTTCTTCATCGGGAGGAGAGCTAAGAGAATTTTTATGAGGAAATAAAGTTTTCATCATCCTATTTACATAATCTTGTCCGTAGATTGGAGTTTTCGTGGTTTCAGGTGCTTCTTCTTGTAGTTGAGTTTTAGCCTGCTCAATTTTATTTTGAGTTTCTTCTTCATTTTTAGCTTTTTCTTGGTCTGGTGATGAAGAATTATTTGTTAATTCTTGATTAACAAGGGCATTAGAATTATCATTTTCAGGTTCAGTTTTTTTGAAAAATTGATAATTACTGTTTAGTCCTTGATGATTACCTGGATACTTAAAAGTACTTTTCTGAGCAATATTTTCTTCATCCAATTCAGAACTACTGCCTAATTCCTGATGATTATCTGGATAATTAAAAGTACTTGTTTGAGCAATATTTTCTTCACTCAATTCAGAACTACTGCCTAATTCCTGATGATTATCTGGATAATTAAAAGTACTTGTTTGAGCAATATTTTCTTCATCCAATTCAGAACTACTGCCTAATTCCTGATGATTATCTGGATAATTAAAAGTACTTGTTTGAGAAAGATTTTCTTCACTCAATTCAGAACTACTGCTTAATTCCGGGTCTACTGACAAATCATCATTACTTTTAGTAGTGGTTGTTATGTGTGGTGTTAAAACTGTTTGAGATGGAGGTTGAGATGGAGCTGTAGTAGAATTTTCTAAGATTTGTCGTCCAGACTCCCCTATAATAGAAGTCGGTGGTACAACTTGATTTGGTTCAACATCATGCTCTATAATCGTTGCCACTGAACCAATACAAGCATTAGCCCCTATTTTACTCTTACCAACTACTAACACTCCTGCACCAATGGTGACTCCCGACTCAACTTTAATGTTGCCCTGGTAAGCATGAAGAATAACTCCCATACCAATACAAACCCCTGTAGCAATAACTATCTGACAATCAGCAGCAGCTTGGAGAATGACACCAGATGCGATCGCAACATTCGGCTCAATTTTTACATCACCACTAACAAAAGGTTCAGTATTATCAATTGGTTGTAGTGGTGTAAACTGCATAAATACTCCTTTCAAATATCCGACTGAAAGTCAAAAGTTACAACTTTGAACTTTTGACTTTCTGGTTTTTTTTTACTTAGCCTTACCGTTAGGTTGCTGAATAATCATTTCTAAAACACGGCGTTTAGCTTGAGGATCGATACCAATTAAGCGGACATATTCTCCCTCGTGTTGAGCTAGAGTTTCCTCAATAGCTGGGAAAACATCAGCATCACGTTTGCCATTAATTTGAGTATCAGTTTTCCAAGAGCTAGTCTTGAAACGGCGTTGGTCTGCATACTCTGTACCTATTTTGTAGCCACTCGCAATCAAAGAGCGAACTTGTTCTACAACCTCTTGAGTTAGCTTCTGGGTACTAGCAGTAGCTGTTACACTATTATATGATGGTTGATAACTATTGCCTGCTCCATTAGAAACTGTAGGAACTACTTGGCGTTTGCCATTTGGCTCCTGAATCAATACTTCCAACACCCGACGTTTAGCAGCAGGATCGACACCAATTAAACGTACATATTCCCCACTATACTGTGCCAAAGCTGCTTCTAATTCCTCTATTGCTTGTGCAGTAGTCTGTGCCGAAATGGGAGCGCTCTGCCAAGAGCTAGTCTTAAAGCGACGTGCATTAGCGTGCTCTATGCCGATGCGATGTCCTTGATTAAATAGTGAACCTACTTGAGCTAAAACTTCCTGACTTAGTTCTGTCTTGAACCCACTGCCTTGACTCGATACACTGGTATGAGCAGTATTATAAATAGGAGGTTTACTATTACCTGCTCCATTAGAAGCTGTAGTAACTCCTTGGCGTTTGCCATTTGGCTCCTGAATCAATACTTCCAACACCCGACGTTTAGCAGCAGGATCGACACCAATTAAACGTACATATTCCCCACTATAATGTGCCAAAGCTGCTTCTAATTCCTCTATTGCTTGTGCAGTAGTCTGTGCCGAAATGGGAGCGCTCTGCCAAGAGCTAGTCTTAAAGCGACGTGCATTAGCGTGTTCTATGCTGACGCGATATCCTTGATTAAATAGGGAACCTACTTGAGCTAAAACGTCCTGACTTAATCCTGTGTTTAGCTTACTACCGTGGCTATTTGCAGGGGTTTTAGCAGTGAAAGAGGCAGCAGCAGATTGCTTAATAGGGCGATCGCCAGGCTGTTGAACTAATGTTTCTACAACACGACGTCTAGCTACAGGATCAACGCCTATCAAACGTACATATTCACCGCTATGTTCTGCCAAAAACTGCTCTATAGCTGGTAATACTTGTGAGGCACTGCTTTCTGAAATAGTCGGGCCATTTTGCCAAGAGCTAGTTTTAAAGCGACGTTCATTAGCATACTCAGTGCTAATTTTGTATCCTTGAGATAGCAAGGAGTTTACTTGGTCTACAATTTCTTGAGTTAATCCTGTGTTATTTGTTGTAGCAGGTTGACCGCCAAAAGCAGCGGGAACACTATAATTACCAGTAGTCGATTTTTGAGGAATTTTTTTGCCATCAGGCCGTTGAATCATAATTGGAGAAATTCGGCGTTTGGCTTTAGGGTCAATACCAAACAGACGCACATACTCTCCAGCGTGTTCTTCGACGCAAGCTTCTAAAGCTCCTATTACTTCTGAAGGATTTTTGCTTTGAATTGGAGAACAAGTGTTCCAGGAACCAGTTTTGAAGCGACGAACATCAGCGTGTTCTGTGCCAATATGGTATCCTTGAGATACTAGCTGTCTTACTTGAGCAACTACCTCTGGGCTTAAAGAACCAGTTGCTACAGAAGATTTGTAACCGTTACCGTTACTGTAATTGCTATTCATTTTATTTTTCACTTTGTTAGTACAGGAGGGATCGGCTGCACAGATATAACCTTTTCGTAAAGATTCGTTGATTCCCACCACATGATGGCCAAATTCCAGATCTGCTGGTTGTACGTCTGGCAAACGGTCTGCTTGCTGTTGATTTGTAATAATTGCTCCTGAAGGTACATACTTACCGGGAGGAATTTCTACGTCTTGGATCAGAGCGTGCAGCATCACGATGCAGCCTTCACCAATACGGGCGTTAAATACTGTAGAGCGAAAACCGATAAAAGACTCATCCCCAATATAGCAGGGGCCGTGAATTAGAGCTTTGTGGGTGATCGAAACATCTCTACCTATCCATACAGAATAGTTTTCGTTGTCATCTCCTACTACTCTTCCTTTTTCTAAACCGTGGATGACTACTCCATCTTGAATATTGCTTCCTGCACCGATAAAGAAGGGAGTACCTTCGTCAGCACGAATTGATGTACCGGGAGCTACTAATACATGGCCTCCTATGCGGACATCTCCAATAATATTGGAAAAGGAGTGAACATACGCTGTCCGATCGATCTTTGGCTGTGCCAAATTTTGTGACCAGGGGGTTAGTGGAGCCGCTTCGTTGCGGTGTGGCATATTTTTTTCTCCTGAAGCTAAATGTTGGGTGTTGGTGTACTAAGTAAATATTTTGTAGTTCAAGATTTCAACATCCAACAGTTCAAGCTATTGGTAGTTAATGGACTGTTTAACGATATTGGTCTTTTTTACCGTAGATCATGCTATTGTCCACTGTGATTGTGTCAATAATTGCGACTACTCTGGCATCTATAGGCAGTTGTTCACTACGAGGTATTTCACGAGCTGCTCCGCCTCGACTAACCAGAACCCATTCATCTATTCCGGCTCCGACATTATCGGCAGCTACTTCATATTTAGGCAATGGATGGCCTTCTTCGTCTATGAATTGCAGCAGAAGTAGCTTTGTTCCTTGTAAACTAGGCTCTTTTTGGGTGCTAACAACAGTGCCACGAACTTTGGCAATTTGCATGATCTCTAATTTAATTACATGATTTTCAGATATGAGATTTTAGATTGAAACCTGAAAAGTTG
Organism: Okeania sp. SIO1H4; assembly: GCF_010672695.1. Taxonomy (NCBI): domain Bacteria; kingdom Bacillati; phylum Cyanobacteriota; class Cyanophyceae; order Oscillatoriales; family Microcoleaceae; genus Okeania; species Okeania sp. SIO1H4. Next base: position 120,681 of record NZ_JAAHGB010000015.1, on the reverse strand, counting down.
TTTTTCACTCTCGGTTTTATTATGTGCTAGAATTTAGTCACTAATGCTCACTAATATCTTCTGCTTCTACCCAAAGGTGCTAGATTTTTCTAGTCTGTAGGATATTACGGTCATGCCTAACTGCCATAAAATACCCTTCAGCGTTCAGTAAATATTGACTGATTATTGCTGAGTGCTTTGATATATTTGCTGCGTCTCAGATATTTATCGCATCTAAAAAATTGCAGCTTTTAGTGGTCAGACTCAAAACAGAAACTATTTTACAGTTCCACAGTCAGGATTGAGGATTCAATAAACTCCAGAAGTTCACGAATGGAACTATATCTGTTGACGGTATACTCCATTTAACTCTTGTAGATCATAAAATCCTCATTCCAAGGAATACAGCTTTTAAAAGTAGGAAACTTATCTACTGTTGTTTGACTCTAGGAAACACCTTCTAGGTAAATTCTCTTTTTCAGTTCAATCTCAAAACCTGCTATCCGCAATCAAGTTATGGTCTATTTACTGGACGAACAGCGTTGGTGCTGTCACGAAATTGTTCTACTTCTTCTGTATAACGAATAGGTAAAACATACTCTAGGTTTTCATGGGGACGAGCGATGATATGGGTAGACATTGTTTGGCCTCCATTCACCCGCTTGACGTTATCAACTCCTGCTGCTACTGAAGCTTGTACTTCTGATACATCTCCGCGAATGATCACAGTTACCCGACCACTACCAATCTTTTCATAGCCAACAAGGGTAACTCGTGCAGCTTTCACCATTGCATCTGCTGCTTCTACGACTGCTGGAAAGCCTAGGGTTTCTACCATCCCGACGGCAATTGACATTATTCTTACTCCGTGATATTCTTTTGCTTTACTTGTATATGTATTGACTTTATCCTAGCTATGGCTATTTGGAATAATAATTGCTTTTCCAAATAATGCTCTAAGTTGGGGAGTGATTAATTCCTAAATTTACTAGAATTTTAGATGATAATTTTTGAAGGCTTTCCCTGGAATGGGCAATCTCTTAAATAATGATTGCCCTAAGATCTTAGGGTAAAGTTGGTGTTTTTTCTTACAGAACCTAAAGCACGATCCTAAAGCTTGTGAAAGTCAAGCATTATTGGTCACAGATGTAGATTTTTGATCTGCAAAGTTACTTAGTTCTAAGATTTTAATCATTATATTTGCAGTTATCTGCAAAAAAAACTTTTCATCAACCAGTTCTAGTCAAAATACTTGTAGTAATTCTCACTGCCTCAAATGAGTCTTGCTAACTAATAAGTTCGGAACTGATCGACTTCTTCAGTATATCGAATTGGCAATACATACTCTAAGTTTTCGTGGGGACGAGCAATGATATGAGTTGATACTACCTCACCACCGTTAACTCGTTTGGCTGATTCTATACCTGCAGCAACAGAAGCTTGTACTTCTGATACATCTCCTCGGACAATTACTGTTACACGAGCACTACCAATTTTTTCGTAACCGACCAGAGTAACTCTAGCTGCTTTAACCATAGCATCAGCAGCCTCTACTACCGCTGGAAACCCTCTAGTTTCAATCATTCCCACAGCAATTGGCATTTATTTTCCTCCTATTGACCAATAGTTAACTTAAGCATTGAGGCCAGTGTTGTCTCTAGATAGTTTTCAAGGGAATTCCCATTATTATGATTAAACCTATCAAATGCTATAGTTTTAGCATAGAGAAACATGGCATCGTTGACAATAGCAACTATCATCATAATTCATAATTGCAGGTATTTATAAAAATAAATTAGCTAAGATTGAAATCTTTGGACTTAATGACTTAATTACTAATTCTAGCGATCCTCAGCCTCCAGATACCAATCCTAAATTTTTTTTTATTACTTTTGGAACCATGGTCTGTAAGTAGCAAAAAAATCAGTACATATACTTATAATAAGTTGAACCTATATTAATAATATATATTTATTTTTAACAGTAAAGGTAAATAAATAATAAATCATGGAATTTCTGACTCAAAACTGTTGGTGGATACCTTTTTATGGTTTAATTGGAGCAATTTTGACTTTACCCTGGTCAACAGGGATAATTCAACGTACGGGACCACGGCCAGCAGCTTATTTTAATATCTTGATGACGTTATTGGCCTTTATTCATGGTTCCATTGTTTATCAAGCTGTTTGTCACCAAGAACCACGAGAAATCATATTCAACTGGCTACAAACGGCAGACCTCAACTTATCTTTTGCCTTTAATATCTCATCTGTAACCGTTGGAGCAATGGATGTTGTGACGGGTTTCAGTCTATTAGCCCAACTTTATGCTTTGGGATATTTAGAAAAGGATTGGGCGCTAGCCAGATTTTTTGGACTAATGGGATTTTTTGAGGCAGCAATGAGTGGCTTAACAATTAGTGACTCTTTGTTCATTTCCTATACTTTGCTAGAAATGCTGACTCTTTCTACTTATTTGTTAGTAGGTTTTTGGTATGCTCAACCCCTGGTCGTAACAGCAGCTAGAGATGCGTTTTTAACGAAGCGAGTCGGAGATGTTTTACTACTCATGGGAGTAGTTGCCATATCAGCTTTAGCTGGCAGTATGAATTTTACTGACCTATATGAATGGGCTGAAAGAGTAGAACTTTCTCCTATTACTGGTAATTTGTTAGGATTGGCTTTGATTGCGGGGCCAATAGGTAAATGCGCTCAATTTCCTCTGCATCTATGGTTGGATAAGGCAATGGAAGGGCCAAACCCAGCTTCAATTTTGCGGAATACTGTGGTGGTTGCCATGGGAGCTTATGTACTGATCCAAATGCAGCCGATTTTAATTATTGCTCCTATAGCTCTAGATGTATTAGTGGTGATCGGAACTATAACTGCGATCGGAGCTTCTCTTGTTGCTTTAGCTCAAATTGACCTTAAGCGTGCTTTGTCTCATTCTACCAGTGCTTACCTAGGTTTAGTGTTTATTTCTGTTGGTACACAATGGACTGGTTTTGGCTTACTATTACTTTTAGCTCATTGCATTGCTAAAGCGCTATTATTTATGAGTGCTGGAGGGGTAATTTTGACTACAAATAGCCAAGACCTTACAGAAATGGGGGGTTTGGGGTCTCGAATGCCAGTTACTACAACTTCTTTCTTAGTAGGTACTGCAGGTTTAATCGGGTTATTACCTTTAGGGGGTTTCTGGGCGTTACGACAAGGTTTAGATGTGTTTTGGATTATCGATCCTTGGGTTGTACCTGTTTTGTTATTTGTTAATTTCCTGACTGCTTTAAATTTAACCCGTGTTTATCGTTTGGTGTTCTGGGGTGAATCTCAACCGAAAACGAAACGGGCACCAGAAGTTCCCTGGCCAATGGCTGTACCGATGGTATCGTTAATTATCGTTACTCTACTCACACCGATAATGATGCAACGGTTATCACTATTACCTGACTGGGGTTATATTAATATAGCTGTTGTCATTTTGTTAGTTGCATCTGGTTTGATTGGTGTTATTTTTGGTAGCATGATGGAGTTAGGCAGAATTTGGTCTCGACCAGTATATGCTCCTTTGCGTTTTGTTCAAGATTTGCTTGCTTATGATTTCTATATCGATCGTTTCTACGATGTAACTGTGGTATTTGCGGTTAGCCAACTTTCAAGGTTAAATGCTTGGGTTGACCGTTATATTGTTGATGGAGTTGTTAATTTAGTTGGTTTGGCAACGATTTTTAGTGGGGAGGGTTTGAAGTATGGGGTATCTGGTAAAGGTCAATCTTATGTGCTTACTATTCTGATAGGGGTTGGTGTATTGGGGGTTTTGGCACTGTGGTTGATTGATTTTAGCTTTTGAAGGTAAGGAAGAATGAATAAGGCAGAAGGGTTAGAGCGGAAGGGTTAGAGCGGAAGGGCGAAAAACGTTTTGGTATTAGTGCTTTTACTCAAGTTCTTATCCATAAATATTCAAATATTTCTTCCTGTTGCTTATTCCCTATTTTCTAGAGATATCTATTAGAGTTGTCGCTTTATAACTGAAAAAAATCCCAAAAACCTTGTTTTGTAAGGATTGTAGCTATTGAAAAATAAAAATGCTTGGAATTATTGCTCTGTCTAGGTTAGAGTGATTTTTTCCCTTTATTTAGCGACAACTCTATTATCAGGACTTATGCAGTTGAAGGTATTTCTGTCCGCAGCGACCGACACCGGAAGTAATTTAAAACACTACTTTTTCGTGCCTCGTGCGTCAGTCCTATTATATTAAACCTAAGTTTTGAGTATTTATAACGGTTTTCACAAGGTAAACTACAAAACTTGTGCCCTCTGCTTTTAAGCCAAAATTTCTGTATTTTATGTTAATGAAAACTTTCTACTCCCTGCTCCCTACTCCCTATTTTTTGGAGATATCTTATGAATAACTTTTCCCCTCAAACTGAAAAACTTAACTTCTGGACGAAATTAGCTTATGGTGCTGGCGATCTAGGTCCGGCAATTTGTGCTAATATCCAAGTATTTTTCTTGTTGTTTTTTTTTACTAATGTTGCTGGTTTACCTGCTGGTATTGCGGGTAGTATTTTGATGATTGGGAAGATTTCTGATGCTATTAATGACCCGATAATTGGAGTGATGAGCGATCGCACTGTTCATCCTTGGGGTAGACGTTATCCTTGGATGGTTTTTGGTGCTATTCCTTTTGGGATTTTATTTTTTTTGCAGTGGATAGTTCCTAGTACGAATCAATCTTTTTTATTTTGGTATTATGTGATAATTGCTATTTTATTTAATCTTGCTTATACAGTTGTTAATCTTCCCTACGCTGCTTTGACTCCAGAGTTAACACAAAATTACCATGAACGAACAAGTTTAAATAGTTTCCGATTTGCTTTTTCTATTAGTGGTAGTATTCTTTCTTTAGTTCTTGCTCAATTAATTTTTTCTATTTTCCCAGATAATCCTATTCAACAATATATAGTTTTGGGTATAGTCTGTGCCATAATTTCTGTTTTACCTATTTATTGGTGTTTTTTTGGAACTCGTAAACGGACACTTTCTGTTAATAAAAAACAGGAGGAAGATAATAATACTAATTTACCTATTGCTGAACAAATTCGAGTAGCTTTTAGTAATAGTCCGTTTTTATTTGTCATTGGAATTTATCTGTGTTCTTGGTTGGGAGTGCAATTAACAGCTTCGATTTTGCCTTACTTTGTAATTAACTGGATGCAGCTACCAGAAGCGACTTTTCCTCAAGTGGCGATCGCTGTTCAAGGTACTGCTTTAACTATGTTATTTGTTTGGAGTTTTGTTAGTAAAAAACTGGGGAAGAAAGCTGTTTATTTTATGGGTGTTTGTTTGTGGATAATTGCTCAGGGTGGGTTATTTTTTATTCAACCTGGACAGGTTGGTTTATTGTATTTTTTGGCAATAATGGCTGGTTTTGGAGTGTCAATTGCTTATTTAGTTCCTTGGTCAATGATTCCTGATGTTATTGATTTGGATGAGTTAAATACTGGGCAAAGAAGGGAGGGAATTTTTTATTCTTTTATGGTTTTTTTGCAGAAGGTAGGGTTAGCTATTGGATTGTTTTTGGTAGGGGTAGCTTTGGATATTGCTGGGTTTATTGAAAGTGTTCCTGGGGAGACTCGACCTATTCAACCGGAGTCTGCTCTTTTGGCAATTCGGGTGGCAATTGGTCCGTTGCCTACTGTGTTTTTAATTGTTGGATTATTATTGGCTTATTTATATCCTATTACGCGGGAAGTACATGATGAAATATTGTTGAAGTTGAGGGAAAGAGGGGAGTAGGGGAGTAGGGGAGTAGGGGAGTAAGGGAGTGGGGGAGTAGGGGAGTGGTAAAAATAAGAATAATTAATGCTAAATAGGATGCCAATTATCAAAAAAATGATTTGGCTGATGCTAATTACTTAATAATTGAAGTGCTACCTAAGTATAGCATCACTTTTAGTAATTGGTATAATAAGAAGGTGTTAGGTTTTATGTTAAAACAAGTAACTTTGGAAAATTGGAAAAGTTTCCGCCATGCTGAGTTATATATTGACCCTTTAACAGTTTTAATTGGTACTAATGCTAGTGGAAAATCTAATGTTGTTGATGCTTTGGATTTTTTGAATAGTATTATGCAAGGTACTTCAGTAGAAGCGGTATTAACAGGCGATCGCTTTACTTCAGGTATTAGAGGTGGGGTTGAATGGGCAGTTAGAAAACCTGAAACAAAATTTAGTTTTCAAGTATTAGTAGATGGCGAAAATGAAGCGGGTGATTATCTTTATAAAATTACTATAGAAACTCAACCTACTATACAGGTAATATATGAATCTTTAACTTTGATTGATAGTCAAAAACTCTCAGATAGTAATTCATTTCAGCAACTTTCTTTTATCCCCTCAACTGTGGTACCAGACGGGGTAAAGTATAAGCTTTTTGAAGCAGATAAAGAATATATTGAAAAAATTTATCCCACTCCTAATCCTTGGTTGGATCGTTTTACAACACAGATTCCTTTCTATGAATTTGATAATGTTCATCAAATTATGCTTGCCGAAAGTATAGTACCAAATCTTCTCAAAAAGATTTTTATTTTAAATCCCATACCTTCCCAAATGCGGGATTATTCACCCCTATCAAAAAAATTAGAAAGAGATGGTTCTAATATTGCCGGAGTTTTAGCAGCATTACCCAAAAAACAGAAAGCTGAAGTAGAAGAATATTTATTAAAATATCTGGCACAATTACCAGAAGGAGATATGCGAAAAATTTGGGCTGAAACTGTAGGAAGACTAGGTCGCGATGCCATGCTTTACTGTGAAGAAATCTGGCATCCTAATCAACAACCAATGATAGTTGATGCTTGTGGAATGTCAGATGGAACTTTACGATTTTTGGCAATTTTAACAGCTATGTTAACTCAGCCAGAAAAAAGTTTAATTGTTATAGAAGAAGTAGATAATGGTTTACATCCTTCTCGTGCTGGATTACTTTTACAAATGTTAAGAGAAATTGGTGAGGAGCGCCAAATTGATGTTTTAGTTACAACCCATAATTCTGCTTTATTAGATGAACTAACTCCAAAATTTATTCCTTTTGTAATGGTGGCTTATCGAGATAAACAAACTGGAGAAAGTCAGTTAATTCCTTTAGAGAATATTGAAGATTTACCGAAGTTAATGGCATCAGGAACTTTAGGGAAAATTGCCAGTAAGGGTTTAATTGAGAAGAGTCTCAAAGCAGATTAGAGAGTATGAAAAAAGTGCTAATTATTGATACTTCAATTCTCTGTGTTTATTTAGGTGTGCCTGGGAAAGAAACTTGTGGTTCTGAAGGTAATAAATGGGATAAGGTTAAAGTCTATGAAATTTTGGAAAAAGAGGAGAAAGCAAAGACTATTTTTGTTTTACCTTTAGCCACAATTATTGAAACAGGTAATCATATTGCTCAAGCAAATAGTAAGCGTTATGAAATAGCTAAAGAGTTAGGAAATTTGATGAAACTAACTGCAGATAATCAAACTCCTTGGGCAGCATTTATAGAACAGTCAAAGTTATGGGATGCAGAAAATTTGAAGGATTTAGCTGATGAATTTCCGAATTTTGCTAGTCGAGGATTTGCATTAGGAGATGCTACAATTAAACGGGTTGCTGATTATTATGCTAAGTCAGGATTTGATGTAGAAATTTTGACTGGTGATAAATGTTTAAAATCTTATGAACCTCCAAAACCTGAACTTACTCCTCGACGCAGAAAATAGAAAAAATAAAGCAGCAATATTTATATTTTTTGTAGATTAATTAGATTTAATTTTTAGCAATAAGCACTATGAAATTATCGTCGATCTAATATTATGTTCGGTTAAATATTTATAATAAAAAACTGGCACTTTGTAGGTTTGCTTGAAGCACGTTAGCGAAGCTTATCCGGAGGATAAACCCAACAATAATATTGGTATTGCTTAATCAAAGAATAAATTTTTTTTGGAATAGGTAAATCTCATATTTAATACTTCTAACTTGTTTTTTCTCCAAGCTTACAATTCATCCCACAAATATACAACTCCATCATATTGTATGTGTTGGGTTGCGCGTTGGCGGAGCCTAGCGGCAGCTATATCGCTTAATTTAACCTACTGTATTATAATAGTTGAAAAAGTTGGTTTAAAGATTCAGGAGTAAGGATGAATGCCAGCTAAAGACTTTTATCACGATATAGTAAAAAATGCCTTGATTAAGGATGGATGGACGATTACTAATGACCCCTATATTTTGAGTATTGGAAAAAGAGATTTGTTTGTTGATTTGGGAGTGGACAAATTACTTTCTGCTGAGAAGGGATTGAAAAAAATTGCTGTGGAGATTAAAAGCTTTACCAGTTTATCGCGAGTTAATGACTTAGAAAAAGCATTAGGTCAATATATTTTATACTACGATATTATACAAGATATTGAACCGGAGCGGTTACTATATTTAGCGATTACAGAAAGTATTTTTGAGGAGTTTTTTACTGAACCTATTGGTCAAATATTATTAAAAAATCAAAGGCTGAGTTTAATAACTTTTGATGCAAAACAGGAGGTTATTTGTCAATGGATATCATAAATAATTATCATCAAATTATTACTAAAATTTTGGGAGAATATTCTAGATTACCCTATGCTCACGGTAACTTAGAACGAAAGTTTATTGTTGGTGAAGACCACAAAAATTATTTATTATTAACAGTAGGATATTTAAAAGGAAAAAGAGTTCATGGTTGTGTAGTTCACTTGGAAATTATTAATGAGAAAATTTGGATTCACGAAGATGGATTAGAAGATGGAATTGCGTTAGATTTAGTTATGGCAGGTATTCCTAAAAATAAAATTGTATTAGGTTTTCATCCGCCAGAAGTTCGACATTTGACAGAATTTGCAGTGAATTAATGGTATAAGTAAGAAAGAAGGAAGGAGGAAGAAGGAAGAAGTGAAGAGGGAAGAAGGCTTTAGTTATCTAGAACAGAAGACTTAAAAGTCCAAAAAAACTTAAATTTTTTGTAGATATTCACTCTTGGGTTTACACAAACGATACTAGCGGACATGATATAAAATTAACTGGAACCGCTATTTTTCAGCATTCTTTTTTCACCCTTGGTACAACAGGCAATGAAGAAATAAACCTTTGAATATTTTTACTGAAGCAATGGATGCTTTTTGTACAGCTATTTCTCTCCATTTTTTTTTGATTAGTTGATATAACAATACTGATGTCTTTGCCTCTGAATAAAGATAATTTGGGTTATAGTCATTTAACTTTAGATTGAGACAAAGCTTTCTTGCTATGAGGGAGTTTCAGACGAAAAAACGTCTCATCTTTAAGTTAAACTACTATATATTGAAGCTCAAAAGTTGTGCAATGTAATGTCCCGATAATCAGCGATCAAAAAACCTTTTCCCTTTGAAGCTTTCTTTCCCTACTCCCCCACTCCCCTACTCCCCTACTCCCCTGCTCCCCCACTCCCTCCACCTAGTCACACTCAACTAAATTACCAGCAGAAACAAACCCAGACAAAGGAGAAGTAATTTCTACCCACTTACGTTTTTCTCCATTTCGGTCGGGAATTAAACGATAATTTTCCACAAGGGTAAGCTGACTATTAACAGGAACTTTTCCTTTATATTCGGATCGTCTAGTAGCATTTGTCCGTACTGCTAAACCGCGTGGTGCTTTTTTACTATCAATTTGACGACATAAATTTCGATCTACTTGTGATGTGGACTCATTAGGAGATGGTGTTTCTGTGGGCAAATTATCAACAGAAGTATTTTGATCGGAAGGTTCCGTTGGAGTTTCTGTAGCTACTTCAGAACATTCTATTAAATTATTTTCATTGCCTGGAAAACCTCTAGAAACAAACCCTGAAATAGGAGCAGTAATTTCTACCCAAGTACGACCTGCTGGACCTCTAATATTGCGATAACCTTCTATTAATTTCACTTGTTGATTTGCATCTACGGTGCCTACTGTGGGAGAATTTGGGGTCGGTCTTTTTTGAACGATTAAACCTTGTTCGTCATTAACTTGACGACATAAACTAGCAGTTTCTTGAGATGTTTGAGCTATTTTCATGGTTGTAGCGATCGCTCTTTTGGGAACACCGAGGGCGATCGTTAGTATTAATGTTAGCAATGCCACTGGTTGATGCATATTTATTTTTTAAGTCAAAAGTAATTTCAAACTTAGTAGGTTGGGTGGAGGAACGTTAGCGCTAGCTTATCCGTTAGGATAAACCCAACATATATAGGATATAGAAGCCATTTGGTATCTATTTAAGAAGTTACAAGTTCAATACCCATCTGGGTTTTATGATTCTGGCAGTCATTTTTCATAATTTTTCGGTTTCCTGAACCCTTATAGTTGTTAGGCCCCTTAAAACGGCTTTCCTGAAGCCTTTGTATTTCAATAAAAGATACGGTTAGGGGTTCTATAGAACTTACGCAGGTACGTTACTAACGCCTCATCCTACAGCACCTGGTGCATTAGGTGTAGAATCGACCATTATTTCAGTAGTGAACTGACACATATTCAATGGTGCGTTACACTGTCGCTAACACACCCTACTGGACTGACACGCCTAAAAATATAGGTTGGGTTTCACTGCCGTTCAACCCAACAAAACTTTACTACTGTTGGGTTTATCCATTAGGATAAGCTGGCGCTAACGTTACTCAACCCAACCTACACCTATTGCACTATTTTAGATGTGTCAGTCTACTAACCAATAGCTGAAAGCTGAGTGCTGTTTGCAGAGCATTCCGGTACGGAAAATGCTGATAGCTATTTAAAACTGCTGCAAAAAACGTAAGTCGCTGGCATAAACTCGCCGAATATCATCTATCTGATGCAACACCATGGCAAATCTTTCTACACCGAAACCAGCGGCAAAACCTGTATATTTCTCCGAATCATAACCTACTGCTTCCAATACGTTGGGGTCTACCATCCCACAACCTAATACTTCTAACCATTTACCATTCCACTGCAAATCTACTTCTGCTGAGGGTTCGGTGAATGGGAAATAGCTGGCACGGAAACGAATGGGTAGGTCTCCGAACATTTGTCTGAGGAATTCTTTGATGGTTCCTTTGAGGTCTGAAAATCTTAGTCCTTCGTCTACTGCTAATAGTTCGAGTTGATGGAATACTGCTGCGTGGGTAGCGTCTACTGTGTCACGTCGATAAACACGACCGGGTGCTATGACTCGGATGGGGGGTTCGTGGTTTTTCATGTAACGGATCTGGACTGAGGAGGTATGGGTCCGCATTAAGTTACCGTCTGGTAGGTAGAAGGTGTCTTGCATATCTCTGGCAGGGTGGTCTGGTGGTGTGTTTAAGGCTTCAAAGTTGTAGTAGTCGGTTTCCATTTCTGGACCTGTGGCCACTGTGTAGCCTAAGCCAATGAATATGTCTAGGGCACGGTCTATGAGGTTGTTGAGGGGATGGATTTTTCCTTGGGGACGATATACTCCTGGCATGGATACATCTAGGGTTTCGGCTTGGAGTTTGGCTGCTATTTCTGCTGTTTTGAGGTTTGTCCGCTTTTGGTCTAGGTTGCTCTGGATGGCTTGTTTGACTTGGTTGGCGATCGCTCCTACTTTTGGTCGTTCTTCTGGGCTGAGTTTACCCATGGCTCCGAGGATTTTGGATACTTGGCCTTTTTTGCCTAGATAGTTAATTCTTAGTTCTTCTAGTTTTTCTAGGTTTTCTGTTGTGGCGATCGCTTCTGTTGCTGTTTGGCGTAGTTCTGTTAGTTGGGTTTCTATTTCTGTTAGTTGGGTTGTCATAGTTTGTTATTTTTTTTGTGCTTTACTATTTTGTTATTTTTTTTGTGCTTTTCTATATAAAATCTTTTTTAGTTGAATAAAAAGTCATGCGTAGGGGCGAGTCAATCCTAATGTAACTATTCTATCTAATTTTTTGTTACAGTTCAACTCAATTTTTGAGTCGGCCGGGCTTTTTTTGGGTGCTCCTCGGGATGTAGTTGATCGAGTTGTTAGCGATAGTATGGTTTGTTATTTTTTTTGTGCTTTTAACTGTAGAGTCTTTTTTGGTTGAATAAATTGTCATGTGTATAGGCGAACTACTCCCAATACTATTATTCTATCTGATTTTTTGTCAAAGTTCAACCCGATTTTTCACTCCGCCGGGTTTTTATTGGAGTGCTGCTCAGGATGAAGTTTGTCAAGGCGTTAACCGTAGTTGTGCTGGAGTAGGTGGTGTATTTCAATCCCTAGGGATTTGGTTTGGGAAAGAGTTCCGATATAGAAGCCCCACACAGCAATGGTTTCAGACCCCCAATATACAAGCCTATTTTGATTAATTCGTCAATAAGGCAAAAGATAGAGAAGGAAAAATCTTGCGTTGTCTAAGTTTTAAGCTTTTTATCTGTCCACGCCCTTTGCCTCGACTGCTATAGAATTGTGTTTGGCGATTGAATAGTTCTTGCTTCAATCTTTTTTATTTTTCAAAAATCAATCCAAATGAAACTTTTAATTAGTAACGACGATGGCATTTTTGCAGAAGGTATCCGGAGTTTGGCTAATGCTTTAGCAGCGGTAGGCCATGAAGTTTTTGTAGTTTGTCCTGACAAAGAACGTTCAGCCACAGGTCATGGTTTAACATTACATCAACCTATTCGGGCAGAAATAGTCAAGTCAATTTTTGATGACACCGTCACAGCTTGGACTTGCTCTGGTACTCCTGCCGACTGTGTAAAACTAGCCTTATTTGCCTTACTAGAAACCCAGCCAGATTTAGTATTAGCAGGAATTAATCATGGTCCCAACTTAGGAACAGATATTTTATATTCCGGAACAGTTTCTGCTGCCATGGAAGGAGTTGTTCAAAACATTCCTAGTATTGCGTTTAGTCTTGGTAGTTATACTTCTAGAAATTTTGAAGTTGCTGTAAATTTTGCTCAAGATTTGGTGAAGAAAATTGAAAATGAACCTTTAGCTAATGTAATGTTGCTAAATGTAAATATTCCAGCAGTTAAAGAAACAGAAATAGCAGGAGTACAAATTACCCGTCAAGGAATTCGTCGCTATATAGATATATTTGAAAAACGGGTCGATCCACGAGGCAAAACTTATTATTGGTTAGCTGGAGAGGTACAGGAAGATGTGGAAGAAACCAACGACCGCTCCTCAGTAGAAAAGTTATCAACAGATGTCCAAGCAATGCGTGAAAAATATATTACGATTACCCCCTTGCAATACAATTTTACCTATGGTAAACAACTAGGCTATCTCCAAAAATGGAAGATTGATAATTTTCGTGAATAGTTAACTTTTATGCAGTAGAAATTAAGGCTAAACTATAAAAGAATAGGCAAGATAATCAAAATTGCAGATCAAAAAAACTCATCTAGGTGAGTAGTGAAAAATTTCGTTTATTGAATAAAAATAAGTATGAGCGCTCCCACATCTAAGAGTCATTCTGTTACCTGCCCAATTTGTAATCGCTCCAGTGCCACACGACCACTAGAAGTATTTAATGGGCTATTTACTTGTCCATATTGTCATTCTCATCTGGTAATTAGTTGGAGTGGCCATTATGTCAGAGACCCCCTCGCTCTCCAACAGCTAGATATTGGACAAATGCTGAGAAGGCAAAGTAGACCTTTGGCAAGATTACGTCGCGATTTGAGCAGGCAGTATTTACCTATAGTTGTGGCGATCGGGAGTGTCATATTGTTTGGAGGGGCGATCGCTTCTCTAAGTAAGTTTGATTTTAAATTGGGTATATTTGATGGAGTATTAGAGTGGGTGCAAGAAAAAGAACTGTTGAATAATCAAAACAGTCAGTAGTTATTGAAGAAGGAAGAAGAAAGAAGAAAGAAGGAAGAAGGAAGAAGGTTTAATTGCTTATGGATAGTCAACGACCTGAAACTTCGTGTCTTATAACCCAAAGACTTTTCAGCAGCCCAGTTGACCAATAAATAAGGTGAATAGTTTCCCCTTTTAAGCTATCCCTGATTAGGAACTCCTAAAATCATTTTCTGATAGGCAGTGGGGACTAACCCCATAATTAAGGACTAAATAAAGTTAATTTTAGAAATTAATATACTCATGTTAGAAGAAAATGAAATTGTATATGAAATTTTACAGGAAAAAGATTTAGAACAAACTATTAATTGTTTAGTTGATGTATTTCCTAGTTCAGAACCTATGTTCAGGTCGCTTAAAGTAACTTCTAGTGACTTTTATCCCTTTGCTGAGACAATTTGCGAAAAAGCTGTGGCAGAAGGATTATCTCATATTGCTAAAAATTCTGTTACTTCAGAAGTAGCAGGGTTTATTATTTCAGATAATTTATCAAGTGAGTTCTATGAAGAAATAAGCAAAAATATTCCTCAAAAATTTGAGATTTTTTCTCAAGTTTTAAAAGAACTACATCGGAAGTATTAGATGGAAAAAAAAGTCGTTAATGGCAAGATATTTCGTATCGGTTTATTGGGGTATAGAGAAAAGTATAGAGGCAAAAAGATTGGCAATAAATTAGTTGAAAATAATCTCAATATTACAACTCAAGCAGGATTTTCCACCGCAATAGTAGAAGCTAGTGGAAAGATATCGCAGCACATTTGTCGGAAATATGGATTTGAGGATAGAGCTTCTCTAGATTATCAGACTTTTGAATATAAAGGAGTTAAAGTATTTGAGGGAATAAAAGAGCATGAAAGTTGTATTTTAATGGAAAAAGTTTTCGGCGTTGGTGAAGCGCGTGTATGAAATTAATCTTAATTATTTAGGAGTAAACCCACCCCTAACCCCTGCCAGGAGGGGAAGTCAGGAGTCGTATGGGAATGGCTTCAATACCATTTTTCATGTCGGAAATCATCTTTTTTGTCAAAGGGAATATCCTGCACGTGTCTTTTTATTCCTCTTACTATTCGTAACATTCTTTTTTCACGGTTGGTATCATCCCTCTTTTTACCAACGTCAAGTTTTCTAATAGATACGGGGGGGGGGGGAATAAATAATAATTTTATCTTTTTATTTTGGGTTTAATTCCTCACTGTCAACGGGGGTGTTTACAATTGGTTTAAATTTGAGTCCCCATCCATTTATTCTTCCTTCTTCCTTCTTCCCTCTTCCTTATTCCCTATTCCCTCTTCCTTCTTCTAATTTTTTGAACTTTCAATTTTTGCTTTCTCTGGTGACTAATGCCCACCCTTTGACAGTATTCAAAACTTTCAGATTTTCTAGGGTAAGGTTATTCAAATTTGATGCTTGAACTAATAGATATGGTTGAGACTGACTTTGCCATTGTTGTTGAATTTTTTGTGGCCCGACACGTTTGATGAGGCGATCGCTATAAAAATTTAAAGAGGGACGGTCTTTTGTATCGAAGGAATAAACTATCTGACCGGGGGGTGTATATTTCTGAATCATTTCTCCGACTGGTTTGACTGGATAGTTTTCTTGTAGTTCCCAGATCCAATGAGGGGAATTAACAAACAGTAGGAGTGAAAGATATGTTCCCCAAATCAAGATTGACAAAAACTGACGGTCTTGTTGGTTTAATAATATGGTTGCTATTGTCATTGTCAGTGCAATAGTTGCTGAGATTAACCGTAAGTACAAATCTAGTTTTGTCTGATTTTCCTCTCCCAGATGAAAAATACCGCTGAAGTCAAGCCAAGCAACCCAAGCTAGTAAGGCGAGCAGTGCAAAAATGGCTACTACTAGACGGTGATAAATAGTAGGGATACCTTTAGGATGTTTTTTACTCTCACCTTGAGTATGAAGATATTGATAAGCTGGAAACCGAATGTATCCCAAATCTACTGGAAATTGATGCCAAATTTCTGTCAGATAAGTACCGACTGCTAGAGCAAAAGCGGGATAAATAGGTAGTACATACCAGGGAAGTTTGGTATTCATTAACGAAATAGCTAATAAATATATTCCGCTCCAGACCAAGACTAATTTTCCCCAACTGAGATTCCGATTTTTCCAACTCAGATATAATCCGGGAAACCAGAAAAGTTGCCAGGGGAAAGTATACTCTAAAATTTCCAATAAGTAATACCAAATAGGTCCATCGTGACTGCCTACAGGTTGCCAAATACGTTTGAGAGATTGATGGAAAAAGTTGGCATGGAAAAATTCTATTCCGTAATGGAAAAATTGAGCTGTGTACCACAGAAATACTGGGAGCATCCCTAGTAAGATACCGCCCCAAAAATATTTACAATGCAATAGTCGGGGAGTATCCCATAAGAGGAAGAAAAAAGCGATCGCTCCTAATAGTAATCCTAAAATTATTCCTTTTGTGAGGGAAAGTAGGGCAAAACTCAGACCAATAGCTAGAGAATAACGGAGGTTACGACGCGATCGTAAAACGCACCAAATCATTAGTAGAAAAAAACAAAGCACTGCCCCATCTAACATTGCTAAACGTCCATGTCGCACGACTGGCAATAAAGTTAAGTAGACCAAAGCAGAGAAAATGGCGGGAGTGCGGGGGCGAAATAATTCTCTAGCAATACTATACATTAAGGGTACAGAGAATGCTGTGAATAAAGCAGGGAATAAACGGGCAGTTAGTTCAGTTACTCCGGCGATATTGTAGACAAAAGCGATCGACCAATGTACTAATGGTGGTTTATTCAAATAGGGAGTATTATTGATAGTTGGATAAAGCCAATTCCAATTTTTTCTGGTTATTTCTCTAGCTACTTGAGCGACTATTCCTTCATCCCAATCTCGCAAAGGTAATGTGTGTAAATTAGTAGAAAATAGTAACAATGCTGCTAATAATAAGCTGGCAATTATAAGTAAATCTATATGGGTATTTTTGTTGGTGAAGATTTTGTTAAACATTTATTCAATTCAAAAGTCAATTTGTAAGTATGATTATTATTTTCAAAGCTTAACGCTGATTTTGTTAAACATTTATTCAATTCAAAAGTCAATTTGTAAGTATGACTATTATTTTCAAAGCTTAACGCTGATAATGATATAGCAATCTAATTTGAGTTGTGAGATATTGTAGATTTTAGGGGATAGGAAATAGGGAAAAGGGAATAAATGTCTAGGAAAAAAGTATTAAAAATGATTTTGTGAGGAAGTTATACAACTCTAACTTATGCTAAATAAAGGGCAAGTTTATTTTCTGGAGATATCTATTTTAGGGAATAGGGAGTAGGGACCTTGTATGTAACGTCTCTACAGAGTAGGGAGAAATTATCAATTCTTTACCCCTACTGCCTACTCCCTATGCGTGGAGTAGATGTCTAATTATCATTACATTTAAGCAACGCCATCTTTTTAGTCCAAGAGACATCTCCTATAAAGTATTTTAATTGCCCCTATTATCCGTAACATTATTTTTTCAAATTGGTATAATAGAAAATCTGTATTAGGATGAAATAATTTTCAATTACTGTATAATCGGATTTTATATAAATCCCCATCCATTTTTTCTTCCTTCTTCCTTCCTTTCTCATCCTTCCTTCTTACCGAAAAATTCAGGTATAAAGCCTCTCCATTCATAGAGAAAAAAGTGGTCGTTAGCGCAGCTTCTCGAAGGGTGGGATGGCGAGGAAACCTGCGCCATATCCAATCGACCAAGAGAAGAAAAAAAATCCTTTTAGCCAATCCTCTTCTTTATAAGAAGAGGTAATTATTAATTATCATTTTCTTTGTGGGTTTAATACCCCACCGTCTACACGGTGTTCAAAATTACTTGGGGTGAGAATCCCCATGTAATTTTCCTCCTGTCTCCTGTCTCCTGTCTCCTGTCTCCTTCTTCAATAATTGTTAATTATTGAATTCTTCCTTCTTAAAATCAATCAAATTAATATGAACTTACCTGTAATTTTAGATATTGCCATTGGTTTAATTTTTATTTATCTTATTTTTAGTTTACTAGCTAGTGAAATCCAGTCAATTTTGACAATAATTTTGCAATGGCGAGCCACTCATTTAAAAAAATCAATTGAAGAGTTAATTGCTGGTGAACCCTATATCAGTAAAAATAATTCTAAATCTAGTACAGAAATTGAAAAAGTGCAAAAACTAGCTAATTCTCTATATCAAAATCAATTAATTAAAAATCTTAACTATAGTGGTAGCAAAGGTCCATTAGAAAGAGGATTTCGGAGAATAATTCAGATGCTTGGTAATTTAAGTCGAGCTGTGACTGGAATTAATAATGTTTTTGATGCAGAAAAAACTGCTCCTTCTTATATTCCGTCAGATACATTTGCTGCTAGCTTAATTGATACTTTGAAACTTCAAGAATTAATGCAAATGATTAGTGAGGATAAATTAAGAGATTTTACCGATAATATTTTGGTAAATATCAAGAAAATATTAGAAAATTTGAAGATAGAAGATAGCAGTAAGCAGAAAAAGATTCAGGCTGAATTTGAGGATTTGCATCAAGATTTGAATCAAAACATTCAGGATTATCAAAATAATTTTGCTAATCTTGATTTAACATTAAATAGAACTTTAAATAAGCTAGATTTATACACAGAAAAATCTCTAGAATATTTACCAGATGTAGCTCATCAAGAATTTATTAGCCAAATAAATTTAGTCAAACAAGTATTAACAAATACCCATGAAAGAAAAGTTTTAGTAACTGAAATGGAACCAAGCGCCTCTAATTTATTGAAGTTTTTGAGAGAGGTAATGGAAATGGGAAAAGCTGTGCAAGCAGATTTGCAAAGTAATAAGGGGAAAATCAATCAAAAAGCTATTGAAATGATTGAATTATTGCCTGAATCTTTACAAAAAAGTTTATATATTTTAGCCAAACAAGCGACAACAAAAATTTCAGCAACAGGTAATGCTTTATATCAGTTTCAGAAAGAAATTGAGAGATGGTTTGATAGTGGAATGGAAAGAGCGACTGGTGTTTATCAGCGTAATGCTAGAGGAGTTGCTTTTTTGATTGGTATTACTATTGCTATAGTTGCTAATATTGATACATTAAATATGATTGATAATTTATCAAAAGATTCTTTGATGCGGGCGACAATTAATAGTTATTCCCAGGAATTAATCAATAATAATTCTAATCCAAGTGAGTTAGAAATAGGGGATATTCAAAATCAGGTAAATGCAGCATTAGATAATTTAGAATTACCTATTGGTTGGGGTCAAAAACAAACAAATAACACCTCAGTGAGTCAATCAATTACTTATTTAGAAGGATTAAAAAAAATATTGGGTTGGCTAATTAGTGGCATAGCTATTTCTATGGGGGGGAATTTCTGGTTTAATTTATTAAAAAAGATTTATAGTGTTAAAAAATGAATTATTGAGGAGACAGGAGACAGGAGACAGGAGTCAGGAGGGAAGAAAGAAGAAGAAAGGTAAGCATTCAGCCATCAGCTATTGCTTTTAATTTTAGATGAAAACTTTATTAATTGAGTCAGAATTTATACTTACTATACAAAACTGGCTAAAACAGTCTATAGAACCCATTTGGTATCTTCATAAATATGCGCGTTTTTTTAGCTAGGAGTCAGGAGAAAACCCACCCCCAACCCCTCCCAGGAGGGGAAGACAGGAGACAGGAGGTAAGAGGGAAGAGGGAAGATGTGGGGAGAAATAATACAAAAAATTCAACACTTCTTTTTCATATTTTTCCTCAAAATTGATGCGATAAAAGACTTGACTACCATAATTATATAGATCTCAAATGGGTCCTATATTCATTAAAACCCCCTTTATGGTATTACGACTCAGGCAACGCCAAATTTTTTTTCTTCCTTCTTCCTTCTTCTTTCTTCCTTCTTACTCCTTCCTTCTGCCATAACACAACTAAAAAATAAAAATAACTTGTAAGTGCCAATCTAAATCTTGACGAATAATTTCAATTCTACTAATAAATTCGCGTAAGTAAAATCTCCTTTCTGACTCTGACAAATCCCACCAAAATTGGGTTATGCAAACCGCTTTGGCAGTTTCTAATAAATTGACTGGCGGTAACTGGTTAAATTGACTTTGTAATTGAGAAATTTCTGTTCTAATTTTGTAAGTACGTAGTTCAGCAGTTTCTTGGTCAAGAATGCCATTCTCCGTGAGATTTGGTAGTTGAAAAAGAATATCTTGCTTATCAGAAATATCCTGTTTAATTTTACTTTTAATTCCATCCATATTTGGCATTTCTAAAGCAGCGATCGCCGATGCTAAATCTCGACAAATTATTTCTATAGTTTGTCCTAATACTTCTTGATAAGCTAAAGCTTTACATTTGGGTTTGCGGGAGCAACTTTTGGGACGCAAATATAGATATTCTTTCTCTTTGCGAAAAGTAGTAACTTTTGCCGTAATCATTGGAGACTGACATTCTGTGCAGACAACTAAACCTGCCAGAGAGTGGGGAGCGCTGGCAGTACGCGGTGGCATTCGGCGGTTGCGTCGGAGCAAACGTTCGACTTGAGCAGATTCTTCTCTAGAAATTATGGGAAGATGAGTATTAGAGATGACTTCATTATTTTGATATTGTAAGTCACCGCGATAAACGGGGTTAGTTAACCAACGTCGCCCAGTGGTAACAGAGATTTTCTTGCCGTATTTTTTCTGAATATGGCGCACAGCACCACGCAAGGAAGCAAACAGAAGGAAGTTTTCAAAGAAGTCTTTGACAACGGGGGCAGCACTTCTGTCCAGGGTGTAACGGTCTTTGCCTCGGCGATATCCGTAAGGTGCTTTACCTGGTGGGGGTATTGCTTTGATGCGGTTGCGAGCGTGGGCAGTGCGAATTTTGCGACTATGTTGATTTTGGCGAATTTGGTTGAGGAGTCTGAGTAGGTCTATTTTCCTTGGTGAGTTATTGCTTGGTGAGTTGGGGTTGATATTGATATCTGAGTCGAGGGGAATAATTTGGATATTGAGAGATTGGAGTTTTGTAAGGCGATCGCATACTTCTTCTACAGAGTCTCCTAATTCTTCAAGTTTACGAATTAAGAGATAATTAACTGCTTGAGTTTGGCAGTCGAGTAGGAGTTGTTGGAGTTGTTGGCGATCGCCTAAGTCGTGATAAATGCGGTCAACTTCCCACCCCCAAGTTATGGGGTCTGGGGCAGTTTCAAACAGGGGGTTTGTATATGAATAGGCAATAATTTTCACAGGTTATCTTATTGTTGACTTAATTCTATAATATTACCGTCGGGGTCTTGGGTAAATAGGGCAGGGCGACCAGAAGCACTCATTTTAATTGGGCAATTATTGGCTAATAGTTGTGATTTTGCAGCATCTATATCAACCACAGAAAATGCTAAATGTCGGTTTCTACCTAATTTTTCTGAGTTAACTAGATCGGGTATTATTTCCGATACTATCAGATGAATTTGGAAGTTGCCAACTTGATACCAAGTACCGGGAAAATTAAGGGAGCGGTCTACTTTTGGGAGTTTGAGAATTTGACCATAGAAATGTTCGGCTTTTTCGAGGTTTGAAACTAATAGAGCAGCATGGAGAGATTGAGTGATTTGCATAGTTTATATTATTAATAAATGGTTGGTTATTTATTAGACATCTCCAGAAAAGAGAGAGTAGGGAGTAGGGGAAAATAATTGATAGTTTCTGTGCGATAATTGATTTTATTTTTGATTATTGGAGATGTGTATTAATTGTTACATCTATATAATACACTTATTTAATTGAGAGAGCAAATCTATTTACTGATAGTGGAATAGATATGTTAGTCTAAGCAAAGGACGCGGATATATCAAAAGCTTAAAACTCAAACAACGCCTATTTTTTCCTTCTTCCTTCTTCCTTTGCATAAGTTCTAACAATGTTGATAACTTGCCGATCCCAATTACAGCACTTTTGAGGATAGTGAGGTACAGTTATAAAACTATTTATTTCTGTATTCCCTGTTCCCTGTTCCCTGTTCCCTGTTCCCTAGAGCAATAAACTTTGTACCTCATCAACTAGATAACTGCTGTAAGTAGAAATGAGATATTACTACTATTTTTTGAGGTTGTTGGTAGGACTTGCCGACGCACAAAAATGCTGTCTGTACGGACTCTAATCATCATTTAGTGCAAAAAAGCCTCCTAGTATTCTTAAAAATATCTAAAGTTTTTTAGACAAAAGACTACTAAGAGGTAAAAAGGTTATATTTACAACAAAGCGAGGGAGAAATTTATGGTAACAGCTACAAGACCAGAACAAAAAGCGAAAATTGGCCCCACTAAACTCCTAATTAATAACGAGTGGGTAGAAAGTGCCTCTGGCAAACGGTTTGAAACCATTAACCCTACAACAGGAGAAGTTATTTGTGACGTTGCGGAAGCAGATGCACCTGATGTAGACAAAGCCGTAATAGCAGCTCGCAAAGCGTTTACCAGTGGTGACTGGCCAAAAATGTCCGCTACCAAACGAGGGGAACTTCTATACAAGTTAGCAGATTTGATGGAAGAAAATATAGAAGAGCTGGCAAGACTGGAAACCCTAGATAATGGTAAACCACTCAGTGACTCCCTCAATACAGACTTACGTTTAGCGATCGCCTGTTATCGCTATTATGCTGGTTGGGCAGATAAAGTTCAAGGCAAAACTATCCCTATCAATGGTTCCTACTTTTGCTACACCCGCCACGAACCAGTGGGAGTAGTCGGTCAAATCATTCCTTGGAACTTCCCTCTATTGATGCAAGCCTGGAAACTTGCCCCAGCATTAGCAACAGGTAACACATTAGTAATGAAAACAGCCGAACAAACACCATTGTCAGCCTTCCGAGTCGGCGAGTTGGCGATCAAAGCGGGTTTTCCTCCTGGTGTAATAAATATTTTGTCTGGTTATGGCCCAACTGCTGGTGCTGCCATTTCCCACCATCACGATATTGATAAAGTTGCTTTCACTGGTTCCACAGAAGTAGGTCATTTAATCATGGAAGCAGCTGCTAAGAGTAACTTAAAACGGGTAACTTTGGAACTCGGTGGCAAGAGTCCGAATATTGTGTTTGCGGATGCAGATATGGATGCTGCCATTGAAGGCGCTCATCACGGTTTATTTTTTAACCAAGGTCAGTGTTGCAATGCGGGTTCTCGTTTATTTGTGGAAGAGAAATGTTATGACGAGTTTGTTGCTAAGAGTGTGGAACGGGCAAAACGTCGGATGGTGGGCGACCCATTTGCCACTAGAACTGAACAGGGACCCCAGGTAGATGAAGAACAGTTTAATAAGGTGATGAGCTATATTGAGTCTGGTCAACAGGATGGTGCCCAGATGTTATGTGGTGGAGCAAGAGTTGGCGATCGCGGTTATTTTATTGCACCCACTGTATTTGCTGATGTGCAAGATGGGATGAAAATTGCCCGAGAAGAGATTTTTGGTCCGGTGATGAGCATCATTAAGTTTAAGGATATTGATGAACTGGTGCAAAGGGCGAATGATACGATGTATGGTTTAGCTGCTGGAGTGTGGACGCGAGATGTAGGTAAGGCTCATGCTGTAGCTCATAGTGTTCGTGCGGGTACAGTTTGGATAAATTGTTATCATGTGTTTGATGCTGCTGCACCCTTTGGTGGTTTTAAGCAGTCTGGTATTGGTCGGGAGTTGGGAGAGTATGGTTTACAGCAGTATACAGAGACTAAGACTGTGACTGTGAAGATGTAGTTGGCGATTAATTACTTACTAGATTACTCCAAAAAAAAGTAGGGGCGTTCCATGGAACGTCCCTATAAGAATATTTGTTGTTCTATCCTGACGGAACAAAAAATTGATTAGATGCTTTGGCTAATCAGGTTTTTGAGGACTATTAACTTTGACTTGTTGATGAGATATATTTATTTATTGTCCATCATTTGTTAGTAAATGGATATTACATTTCTTTGTATTATTACATATTTCATCAATGCTTAGTTTAACCATTCTCAGCAACTTGATATAAATTGTTAATAGTTGACTAACTAACTAGAGGAATATTCTATGACTACTGTTACATCTGAAGAAATTACTCAGTCTCGTTCTGCATTGTCAGATGATCAAGCAAGTCATGCTCTTAAGGTCATTGAAGAATGTGAGGGCAACCTGGAGGATGCTTTTGAAGTTTTAATGATTGAATCTGAATCTGAGGAAGGAGTAAAAGGGCTAGAGTTTAGCCTCTCTCTAGAACAGTTAGCTTTGAAGTGTCGCGATGTTATTTGTGAACAAGAATTTCGAGAAGAAATTTTAGACGGATTTTCCCGTGAATTATTGAATGGACTTGTGCCAGTCGTCTCAGCAGAGCTAACATTGATGGGAAATTTACCAGCAGCATTAGCAATTCCGGTTGTTATGTTTGTAATTAAGCGAGGCATCAAAAGTTTTTGTAAATCCTATGAACCTAAATCCTAGAGTCCGATAGTTGTGAATGCAGCCCAGTATTTAGGGTCAGCAAAAGGATAAGGAGCGCGAGTGCGAAATTTTGAATAATAGTTGATGTATGCTTCTGCTTTTCTTTGTCTTCTTCCTTGATAAATGTAAGGTTTGAGTTTTTCAAGTTCTTCCTTTGCCTCTTCACAGCTCAATCCAGCCAGCCATTTTTGAGCTTGATTGAGAGCTTTAGCCACATCTGCTGGCTTCAAATAAGGAAAGTTTTTCAGGATTTGATAAAACTTAATCATCAAGAAAGCCGTGGATAAAGCCCGAATATTCCACAGGGATACAACTACACGAGAAACGCCAGCTACCATTAGGCTTCGTGATAAACCGTTTACCCCATCGCCAGTTATTCTACCTTTTCCAGTTTCACAGGCACTCAGAACTAAAAGTTCAGCCTGTAGAGCTGGTTTGTGTGGTTGCCCAAACATCTGTATAATTTCTTCATTCGTGAGGACTCCATTATCATCTTCACAGGGAGCTAAGGCGATTACACCTAACGGTCTGATAGGATCTACTTTTCCATGTGTTGAGAAATGAATCAGTCGTGCTTGAGGCATTTGCGCTATAATGTTAACCTTAGTGGCTTGAGTTCCAATGATAGCTTGAGTTTTGAGAAGAGAAGCAATTATCTTGGCTTCAGCTTTAGCTGCGGGTAGTTCCTTTAGTTTCTTAGGTTTTTCACCAAGTTTTTCCGCAAGTGAAGGCATTGTTGGATTTCCCACAACAAGTGCATTGATAGAAGTTTCTAATATTTCTTTCTTTGGTTGATGAGTTAAATCCAATACTTGGATAGAGGGAGCAGTTAGAATTGTGTGTTTTTGAATTAGGAAGTCTCCTTCTTCGTCTTGCAGTGCTGAAAATGGAATTAGAAATAGACAGTCTTGGGGAATAAAGATAAGTGGAGCATTAGGGTCATCTGGTAGAAATTGACCAATTGATTCAATGAGGATTTGATAGAGTTGGCGTAAGTGTGGATAGAAGCATTTATTGTCTACTATGAACGGTGGCTTAAAGTCAGTGATATTTTCATCCTTAATACCGATAGAGGCAAGAGCTTTAGAAACCAGTTGCTTCAAAGATATATTGTTTTTATCTTCCAAAAGTTCTATTGAATTAAATTCAATTTGCCCAGTAGGTTTAACAATCCAAATCAAAATTTTTGATTCTCGAAGTTGCGATTCTAAGTCATCAATAATTGCATATTCAACAAGTGTAGCTTTTTGTTCTTGAGCAATTTGTTTAATTTGTTTTAGTGTGGGTGAATTTGCAGCAATTGATTGAAGAATTGATTTAGAATTAGATGTTGAAGCAGACCGCGTGGCTAAAATATCGGCAAAGGCTCTGGTTCTAGACTTTTCATAAATGACTAATGCTTCTTCTTCATAACCCAATGAAATTAAAAATTTGAGTGCTTTTTTGAAAAAGGGCTGTCCTTGATCTAAGGCTTGAATCTTATCCAAATCTTCCACTAATCTAGTTCGCCAAGTTTCAAGTCTATCAGCAAACCCAGATGTCATCTCCAGCGAACGTTTTTTGTTGTCTTCAAAAGATTTTTGAGCATCAATTTTTTCGAGCAAGTTTTTTTCATCTTTAAGAGCAAAAATAGATGTTAATCGTTGGGTTATATCTGTGTAATATCCTTTAAATAATTTTTTTTCTATACTAGATAGGGTCTGATCATTTTCAATCAGTTCCATCATTCTTTTTTCTATAGCATCTAGATATTTAATCTCGATCTCAGAGTCATTATTATTCACATAAATTTTTAACTGAGAAAAAATAAGTTCTAATTCTTGTAAAGCTTCTTCCTGTTGACTAAAAACTTCCCTTCCTCTGTCAAAGAGAACATTTGTCTCTTGATTTAATTCAATTATCTGGCTGTCAAGTTCCTGAATAATGGATAGTAAGGCCGAAACAGGTTCTTGTATTCCCTGGCCAATTCTCCTAGCTGATGTATTTATCCTATGAAGATTATTCTCTAATCTGTCTCGCAAAGAATTTTGAGAATTGGCAAAAAATGTTATGGCTTCGATTAGTTCAGCTTGACGCTGTGCCGAACCTATCTCTATCTGAGTCCTGAGAAGTTGAAATTCTAGTTCTTGATTGCCTCTTCGTACATTTACAGTAACTGGAGTTTCAGGTGTACCTCGAAGTCGTTCAGTCACTTGCTGTTCATCCATGCCCTGAGTTATTTTTCTGTCAATTTTCACAATTACATCTTGGGGCATGATTCCAGTTAAATCGGTTGGTTGACCTTTTTCAACACTAGCAACAACAATCTCTTTAGTTGTCCCACTTTGTTCTACGGAGATGCCGATGACTCCTACACTACCATTGACTATTTGCTGGAAAAGGTTGTAACCATTTTCCATGATTCCATATATCTCTGTATCAGAGGTTAGTGACTTCGCAAGTTTAGCAGTTTGTTGTCTCAAAAGTCGGCTTGCAGATTCCTCTGGACCCAAAATGCGTAGGATTTCCAGTCCATACTCTAAATTGTTTAATAGCTTATCATAGTTCCCAAGGTTAAAGTTGCAAACAGTGAGATCAATAAGGGGTAACGCTGAATTTATCACAACAGGATCTTCTTCTGGTTTTTGTGTCTGCTGCTGTAGTTGATAGAAGGAAATTACTTGATCGAGCACTTGGACAGCCTGCTCCCATCTCGATTGCTCTACCAGTTCGTAACCCAAGTTTTTTAATTCCTGTATAGCAAACGGGCTAAAAGTTCCAGTAGTAATGAAAGAAGGAAGTTGCCATGAAGCTATCAAGCTCTCACCTTGGGTTTGAAATGCCCTATTTTCCCTCCACCAGATTCCTGCTAATGTTCCTCCACTAGAAACTGCTCTGAAAAATCCCCTGCCTTTTTCTCCTTTTTGGTGGGCTTGCCAAGTAAAATCTAACCGATTTCCTTGCACAGTTCCTACAATTGTTCCACCCTTGCCTCCAGTATAAGTTCCCCTAACCTGTTGCCCATTCTGCTGCAACTTGATCTCTCCAAAAGAACTGTTGTCTGTATCCCATTGTCCGTTAAAGCTCGATGCCAGAAAAGCTTTAAGTTTTTCTACAGGAGGACTTGTCGGAATTTCTCCTGTTAGCTGTGCCTCATAGGTACTTTGCTCTGCATCTGAAAAATACTCATCTGCACCAGCAGGAAACTGAATTCCAGAAGCTTTAATCTCTCCTGAAATTCGGTTTCCTTCAACAGAAAAGGTTAGTATGGCATTTTCAATTAAAACTGACCTATCCAAGTCTGGAGAAGATTCGTCTGCTCCTAGAGTATAGGTAGTTTGGCGCATAGCTTTGCTAGGACTGAGTTCTAGGCGAACCTGACCGTTGTTTGCCTGAATTTGAATATTCGGAGTTTCTTGTCCAGCTTCCTGAGAAGTTAAAAAAATCCATCCATTCGTACCATATAAGTCTGGCTCAATTACAAGACTAATTGAAAAAGGGCTTTGAGATCCTGGAGCCGTCTCTTGAATAAATAGAGTACCAGGAAGAGAGCTAAAAACTCCTCTGTCTGTTTTTCCCTCTAGAAATATTTTGAATTCACTTGGAGTCTTGATCCCCTCAATTTCTTTTTCTATCAAATCATCATTAATGCAAAGAGCTTCTAGTTCTGTCTCTAAATCACCAATAATCTCATCTATCTCGGTTTCCTCAAGATTTTCAGAGCTTGGTACTGGTTCAGGTTTCTGAGTTGCTCTACCCTTAGTAAGGGATTGGGAAATTCTGGCAATCTGTTGAGGAGAACCTGAATTAGTGTATACGACATCTAAAATTAGGTTTTCCTGATTGATGCGGATTGTTCCATCGATTGAGATAGTGCTATTATCATCGGAAGCCTGTTCCCCTTGAAATTCAAAATTGCTACCAACTTTTGTATATGTCCCATATCTGGGAGAGTCAAATTGGGAAAACTGGGGAGTAAAGGTGAATTTTCCATTGTCAGAAAATGTCCATCCAGCTCCTTGAAATATTCTCTGGATGCGCTCTGTTCCAAAGGAAACCCCCCTCAAGATCTCAATTTGCGGTTCATCTCTACCTGTTAGCTCAAGCAGTTGTTCAGCTTGGGCTTCCGTAGCTCCTATGAACTGAGATTCCTCACTGGGTGTCATAAAATTACCGTCCATATTCATTACCGTCCTCTCGTGATTATTAATTATGATCGCAGACTGAGGTAACAGTCAGGTTGATAGTGACCTATTTCAATTTATAAGCGAAGCGTTCGCGGAGCGTGGCGTTAGCCGTATCGCTCAAATTACTGAAGATGATGCCATGGGTTGGTTTGAACATTGTGGTTTATTCATATGAAAACTGCTGTAAGCAACGCCCAAAAAGATAGTCTTAAAGCATTGGGAGCAGTGGAATATTGAACATTAGAATCTATTTCAATATTTAGCATCTTCTGCTAAAATACAAATCAACCTATCATCATATAATTGCTGAGGAAATATGTCGGATGTCACCATCAAAGATTTAGAAATAGTACAAGCCCTATTCAACGAAGCTGGTTTAGATTATCAATTAGAATTAGAAGATGGAAAAATATCAATTATATCATGTCCGTTTATATCGTTTGTGTAAACCCAAGGGTGAATATCTACAGGAAATGATGGTTTTTTCTTGCGAGGGTAGCCTTCTTTCCTCTTCCCTCTTTCTTCTTCCTTCTTCCTTCTTCCTTCTTCCTTACCTTTGCTATACAAGACCGATGCTACCGGACATGATATTATGGGGCCGTCAGATATCGTTTCGAGCGAAGTAGGAGTTCGCTTAATTTCTTCTCTTTATGCTTGGATAAACCCCCGTCGTCTGGGGCGGGTATTCGACTATGCTGGTGGTTTTATCTTACCCGATAGCAATCTCAAAGCACCAGATGTTTCTTTTGTCAAAGCCGATCGCTTACCACGAAGCATCCGCTATTTTGCAGAAATGGTACCCGATCTAGCAGTGGAAATCAAGTCTCAAAGCGATAGAGTTGCCTCTCTGAAAAAGAAACTCCTAAAATATATTGAATTGGGGGTGCAAGTCGCAATATTAATCGATCCTGATGAAGAAACAGTAATAATTTATCGCCCCACAGGAGAACCCATTGAATTTACAGGGGATGATATATTGAGCATTCCCGAACTATTCCCTGGTTGGAAAATATCAATTTCCGAGCTTTGGCCGCCCGTCTTTGATGAGGAAGAATAGATTTCAGTTATCAGTTATCAGTTATCAGTTATCAGTAAAAAGAGACAATATCGCTCCTTTTTACTACATAGAATCATAGAATCTATGTAGTAAAAAGGAGCGATCGCTAGTTTCTACACAAAAATAGAAATCATCAACAACCTCAAACTATTTCGCCCTCGCCACATCCATAATATCATCCATCACGGAACCAGACTCCTCCATCTTGCCAATATCCAACAGAGTCTTCAACAATGAATCGGGATTTAAACTCAATGAGTCAATACCTTCTTCAACTAAGAACCTGGCAAACTCTGGATAATCACTTGGTGCTTGACCGCAAATACCAATCTTGCGGTCGTATTTCTTAGCTGCTTTAATGGCAATTTTCACCATCCGACGTACTGCTTCATTCCGTTCGTCAAAAATATGCGCCACTAATGCCGAATCTCGGTCTAAACCTAATGTTAACTGAGTCAAGTCATTTGAACCGATAGAAAAACCATCAAACACTTGAGCAAACTCATCAGCAAAAATCACATTACTGGGCAACTCGCACATCACATACACTTGCAACCCATTCTCGCCCCGTTTCAAACCGTTTTTCTCCATCTCCGCTAACACCTTACGACCTTCATCAGGAGTCCGACAGAAAGGAATCATTGGAATCACATTAGTCAATCCCATTTCATCCCGTACCCGCTTCAATGCTTTACACTCTAAAGCATAAGCATCGCGATATTTGGGATCGTAGTAACGAGACGCACCTCGCCAACCAATCATGGGGTTTTCTTCCCCAGGTTCAAATTGACGACCACCTAATAGGTTCGCATATTCATTACTCTTGAAATCGCTCATTCGCACCACTACAGGATTAGGATAAAAAGCAGCAGCGATCGTACCTACACCTTGCGCCAATTTATCCACAAAGAAATCAGGTTTATATTCGTACAATGCAGTCAAATTACCAATTTCCCGTTTCACTAACGGATCTTCCAACTCATCATAGTGAATTAAAGCTAATGGGTGAGCTTTAATATGATTGGCAATAATAAATTCCAACCGTGCTAACCCCACACCATCGCAAGGAATAGAAGACAGACCAAAAGCTTCCTCTGGGTTGCCAACGTTCATTAAAATCTTGGTGCGAGTCTTAGGCAAGTCACCCAACAAAGTTTCCTGTACCTCAAAAGGCACCATACCCTCATAAACCTTGCCCTCTTCACCCTCAGCACAAGAAACAGTTACTTCCTGACCAGTCATCAACACTTTAGTAGCATCACCACAACCAACTATTGCTGGAATACCCATCTCCCGCGCAATAATAGCAGCATGGCAAGTGCGTCCCCCTTGGTTGGTAACTATAGCGCTAGCCTTTTTCATAATAGGTTCCCAGTCTGGGTCGGTTTTGTTAGTCACCAAAACTTCCCCTGGCATGAACTCGTCAATTTTATGCACGTCAAGAATAACACGAGCTTCACCTTGCCCAATCATTTCTCCCACGGCGCGACCGCGAACTAATACATCACTGCTACCTTTAAGTTTGAAGTTACGGAGAATGCTGCCAGATTTTTGAGATTGTACTGTTTCTGGACGTGCTTGCACGATGAACAGTTCGCCAGTGAGACCATCTTTTGCCCATTCAATATCCATTGGGGTGTAATGGTCGCGCACTTCAGAATAATGTTCTTCAATAATACAGGCCCATTTTGCCAGTTGCAAGATTTCTTCGTCATTGATGCAATATTTTTCCCGTTCGGAAACTGGCACTGGCACGTTTTTGGTAAGTTTGGAACCGCCGATGTCATAAATCATCTTCAGTTCTTTTGTACCCAGGCGTTTTTCTAGTATGGGGCGGAAGTCTTCTTTAAGGGTGGGTTTGAAAACAAAGTATTCGTCTGGGTTGACTGCACCTTGCACTACGTTTTCACCTAAACCGTAAGCTGCTGTTACCAGGGCAGCATTTTTGAATCCGGTTTCGGTATCGATGGAAAACATGACACCGGAGGAGGCGAGGTCTGAACGTACCATTTTTTGCACGCCCACTGATAAAGCAATGTCGAAGTGGTCGAAACCTTTGATGGTGCGGTAGGAAATGGCGCGGTCTGTGAATATGGAGGCGAAACATTTATGGCAAGCTTCTAATACTGCTTCATCACCGTAAATGTTGAGGTAGGTTTCCTGTTGTCCGGCAAAACTCGCATCTGGTAGATCTTCAGCAGTTGCGCTGGAGCGTACTGCTACGTCAACTTCTTTGGTGTAGCGTTCGCACTCTTGTTTGGAGTTGCCTTCTAGTTTGTCACAATATTCAGCAGAAGTGCCGTAGCGGTCGCACATTTGGTGATATGCTGTGACGATGGCTGTTTCTAATTCTTCTGGAAATGGGGTGTCGAGGATGAGGGTGCGAGCTTGTTTGCCTCGTTGCCGTAAATTCCTGACATCTTCTACATCTAGGTCAGCAAATAGTTCTCGCAGTTTTTTCTCTAATCCAGCTTTTTGGATGAAATACCGATATGCGTAAGCAGTGGTGGCGAATCCATTGGGAACGTTTACACCTTTGGGAGTTAATTGCTGAATCATTTCTCCCAGGGATGCGTTTTTTCCTCCCACTAATGGAATATCTGCAATTCCTACTTCTTCAAACCATAGGACAAAAGCTGTTACATCTACTTTTTTTGGGCTTTTTTGACCTAATAGGTTCACCATAATTTTCTCCTCCAATGTTTTATTTATGCCGTGTTGCGAGGCAGGATTTATTTATTTAGTTTTGTTTCTTTTTTTTTCACAATGTTAAATATAATGATTGATTTGTGGGATGTTAAGAAAAACAAACTTATCGATCCCTAACTTTTAAACTCCATAATTAAGGTGGATTATTTCTACATAGATTCTAGTTTTTTAGCTAGAGGAGGATTTTTGACCTCCATCTACATCCTAATACTTTCTACTGTAATTGCAATATAGGGTCGGAAAAAATCTTTAGTTACAAAAAGTAAAAAATTTTGTTTTTTCAGTGGTAAAGGTTATTATTAAAGAAAAATAAAGTTTTAAGAGTTAGAAGAAAATGAAAGTTAAAAATAACAATGTTAAATCGGATGTTAAAATGAGGGATATATTGTGTTTAAACAACAATTGTCCAATTCAGTTTGTATTAAGAATATTGGGTAGTAAGTGGTCGGTATTGATTTTGCAACAGTTGTTGAGTGGCGATCGCCGGACTCACGAATTATTAGAAGCACTGCCAGGAATTAGCTCAAAAACACTGACGTTAAGACTCAGAGAGTTAGAAAAGTATGGTTTGTTAGCAAGGCAGGTATTTCCGGAAGTGCCTCCCCATGTTGAATATTCTTTGACGGATAAAGGGTTAGAAGTGCAACCAGTTATGATAGCTCTCCAGCGGTTAGGGGAGCAATGGTTAGGAGAAAAAAATAGTAGTTGTTCGATGGAGATGTGAGCAAGACTGAGATTTTGTGGGTGTGAGTTGAGTGTATAATTTAGTGGTGAGTAAAGTTATCAAAAATTTGTCAGTTTGTAGTATAATTTTAGCCCGCCAGGTAGATATTTCATGGGCTAGAGCAATACTACAAGCAAAAAGTTTTTGTTTAGCTGGCGCACAACTGCGTTAACGCTACGCAACAGGTCAAGCGCAGCATGATATCAAATCCAGTTAAACAGCCATA
This sequence comes from Okeania sp. SIO1H4, assembly GCF_010672695.1. Classification (NCBI taxonomy): domain Bacteria; kingdom Bacillati; phylum Cyanobacteriota; class Cyanophyceae; order Oscillatoriales; family Microcoleaceae; genus Okeania; species Okeania sp. SIO1H4. The sequence goes on along the minus strand of NZ_JAAHGB010000015.1, from coordinate 87,467 downwards.
GAATGGTTAAGTTAGGAGGAGTCAACCCACCCCTAACCCCTCCCAGGAGGGGAAGTCAGGAGTCAGGAGTCAGGAGGAGAGAGAATTACAAAGATGAGCGTAGTTATGACTATTGGATAATTTTTTTATGTCCAATAAAACGGATTTGATATGACCTAAGTCCTGAGTCCAGAATTCTCCGAGAATGTCAATTAAATCGGTGCTATATCATTCGTATCTATGGCTGCTAAAACTGGATCTTGACTATCACGCTCGGCAGTTTCAATAGTCCTTGAACCTGTTGTGATATCATCCTCAATCATATTATTATCAGATGTAGTTAACTCTTGAACTTCAATTTCAGGGATAGAAGCTAACTCATTTCCAGCAAGTAGAAACTCATCTGTATCGTCTGAGGGTGAGTCAGACCCACCATTAAGTAGTTCGTCATCTGTTTCTGTAGATACTTCTTCACCAGTTAGAGTATCAGTTTTCTCTTCCTTGGGTTCGTTGGAAGCGATCGCTTCGTCCCCTGCCACAATTTCATCAACTTCAGAAGTAGTATCTTTCTGTTGCGCCACAATTTCATCAACTTCAGAAGTAGTATCTTTCTGTTGCGCCACAATTTCATCAACTTCAGAAGTAGTATCTTTCTGTTGCGCCACAATTTCATCAACTTCAGAAGTAGTATCTTTCTGTTGCGCCACAATTTCATCAACTTCAGAAGTAATATCCTCCTGTTGTGCCACAGTTTCATCAACTTCAGAAGTAATATCCTCCTGTTGCGCCACAGTTTCATCAACTTCAGAAGTAATATCCTCCTGTTGTGCCACAGTTTCATCAACTTCAGAAGTAATATCCTCCTGTTGCGCCACAGTTTCATCAACTTCTGTAGACTGAGTAACTTCTACTTCCTCCTCATTAGTTTCCAATTCTGCCTCATCGCTGCCACTAAAAGGGAAGAAATGAAAACCAGTTAACTCATCAACTTTCACACCCTCCACAAAAGCAAGTTGTTCCCCACTATCCAAAACACTAATCACAGTATTATCATTCGACTCTGTTTCCTCAGCTATTTCCAACTCCTCAAAAGTCAAATCTATTAACTCAAAGAAATCATCATCCACTTGGAAATTATAAATCGAATCATAACCTGCACCTTGCTGCAAGACAAATGTATCGCTACCACTGCCTCCATGTAACTCATCATCACCTTCCCCACCATCGAGAATATTATCACCCTCATTACCATGTAAGGAGTCGTTACCCTCACCACCTTCTAACAAGTCATTACCCGCACCAGCACTTAACTCATCATCGCCTTCACCACCAATAATGTAATCATCTCCTTCCTCACCTTCAATAACATCATCACCCTCTTCACCATCAAGCAAGTCGTTGCCTCCATTACCATTAATACTGTCGTTTCCTGTACCACCGTAAGCTTGGTCATCTCCTTCACCTGCTGTGATTTCATCATCTCCTTCACCACCTTCAATATAGTCGTGACCAACTCCAGCATCTAAAGTATCATCACCTTCATCACCATAAAGTTGGTCTTCGCCTTTTCCTGCTGTAAGTTCGTCATCTCCTTCACCACCTTCTAGGTTGTCATCACCATCTCCAGCATCTAAAGTATCATTACCTTCCTCTCCAGAAAGTAAGTCGTTTCCTGTACCTCCCTCTAGTTGGTCATCATCATCCCCTCCATAAAGGTTGTCGTTACCCTCTTCTCCAGAAAGGATGTCTTTGCCTTCTTGACCATATAGTTGGTCGTTTCCTTCACCACCGTCTAATTCGTCATCGCCCTCACCTCCTTCAAGATAGTCGTTACCGGTACCTCCTTTCAGGGTATCGTTACCTTCTTGACCGTAAAGTTGGTCTTCGTCTGCTCCACCGTCTAATTCGTCATCGCCCTCACCACCTTCGAGTAGGTCATCTCCTTCTTTACCTAATAATAAGTCTGCTTCTTCTCCTCCTTCGAGTATGTCTTCCCCTTCTCCTCCATCTAAATAATCTCGACCAGACTGACCTAACAGATGGTCGTCTCCTGCTTCACCTTTGAGTCGGTCGTCTCCTTCTCCTCCATCTAGGTAGTCTTCTCCTTCTCCTCCATCTAGGCGATCGCCTCCTTCTTCTCCATACATGAAGTCGTCGTCTGCTCCACCGTCGAGTATGTCTTGACCTGTTCCTCCTTCCAGGATGTCGTCTCCTTCCCGACCGTAAATGCGGTCGTTGTCTTCGTTGCCTAATAGTTTGTCGTTGCCTGCTCCTCCGTCTAGATAGTCGCGACCTGTGTTTCCTTTGATTTCGTCGTCTCCTTCTTCTCCGTAGAGGCGGTCTTTGCCTTCGTTACCTTCGAGTGTGTCGTTTCCTGCTTCTCCATTGAGGTAGTCGTCTCCTTCTTCTCCATAAAGGCGATCGTCGTTGCCTCCTCCCCAGAGGTTGTCGTTGCCTTCTCCTCCTTTGAGTAGGTCTTTGTCTATTTGCCCGAATAGTTCGTCGTTTCCTGCACCACCTTCGAGGGTATCTTTGTCAAAACCACCTTTGAGGAGGTCGTTGCCTTCTCCTCCAGAGAGGTTATCGTTTCCTTGGTTGCCGTAGATGCGGTCGTTACCTTCTCCTCCGTCTAGTTGGTCGTTGCCTGATCGTCCTTCTAATAGGTCGTCATCACTTCCTCCATTGAGGTTGTCTTGACCTCCCATTCCGTATAGTTGGTCGTCTCCTGCTTCTCCTTGGAGGTTGTCGTCTCCGTCTCCTCCGTCTAGTTGGTCGTTTCCGGTTCCACCTTTGAGGTTATCGTTACCTGTTTCTCCTTCTAGGTTGTCGTTGCCTTCTCCTCCGTCTAGTTGGTCGTCTCCTGTTCCACCTTTGAGGTTGTCGTTGCCTGCTCCTCCAGAAAGGGTGTCTTTACCTGTTTCTCCTTCTAGGTTGTCGTTGCCTTCTCCTCCGTCTAGTTGGTCGTGGTCTTTGCCGCCTTTGAGGAGGTCGTTACCTGCTTGACCTTCTAAGGTGTCGTTGCCGTCTTGACCGTAGAGGCGGTCTTCTCCTTCTCCTCCATCTATGAGGTCGTTTCCCCTTTTGGCTTTGAGTAGATCGTCTCCTCCTAAACCACTGAGGATATTGTTTTGTGCGTCGCCAATGAGTAGGTCTTCGTATTCTGAACCTTCGAGGTTTTCGATGTTGGTGAGGGTGTCTTTTTTGGCGTCTCCTGCCCAACCTTTACCGTCAAAGAGACTGACGTGAACTCGACTTTCGGAGGTGAAGTAGGAGGCGGTGTCGTTGTCGTTGCCTCCGTCTAGTTTGTCTGGGTCTTTGCCTCCCACAATGAAGTCGTTACCGTCTTCGCCTTTGATGTCGTCTGTTCCTGATTCGCCGAAGATGATGTCTTCTCCATCCCGTGCTTCTACAATGTCGTTACCTGTTCCGCTGTGGATGATGTTGTCTACTTCGTCTCCTGTAATGGTGTCGTTGAAGTCGGAACCGATGACGTTTTCTGTGTTTAATATTTGGTCTGTGCCTCCGAAGCCGTCGTTGGCTTGGTTTTCTTCAAGGTTGACGTTTACCTTGTCTGGGTCTCGGCGGTAGGAGGCGGTGTCGTTGTCGTTGCCTCCGTCTAGTTGGTCGTCTCCGGCGTTACCTACCATTATGTCATCACCTGCAAGACCTTCGATGCGGTTATCTTTTTCGTTGCCGATGAGAACGTCATTGAATTCTGAACCGATGATATTTTCGAGGTTTTTGAGAGTATCTATGGTGCCAAAACCGTCTTGAGCTGTGCCTTTTTCGATGGTAAAGTCTGGTTCGGTATCGGTGGGGATGGGTTTGTCGGTGACTATGGTTGTATGTTGATAGCCACCTGGGTTTTCGTAGTCTTGTTGTTCGTTGATATTGACTACTACTCCATTGGGTGAGTTGTCGTAACTGACTGTATCGTTGTCATCACCACCGTCGATGAGATCGTTACCTTGTTCTCCTTTGAGGAGGTCGTTGTCTGTTTGTCCGTAAAGTTCGTCGTCTCCTGCACCACCTTTGACGTCATCATCTCCTGCTTCGGCGGTGACTATGTTGGCGTCATCATCGCCTGTGATGTTATCGTTGAATTCTGAACCGACAACGTTTTCGATATTAAATATTTGGTCGGTGGCATCGAAGCCATCGGTAGCTGTGTTAGTGGCGAGGTTGACTTCTACTGCGTTGGGGTCGCGTAGGTAGCTGACTACATCTGTGCCTGCTCCACCGTCGAAGTTGTCGTTGCCTGCGTTGCCGATAACTAGGTCGTTGCCTGTTAAGGCGTTAATTTCGTTATCTTTTTCGTTGCCAATGAGAACATCGTCTGATTCTGAACCGATGATATTTTCTAGGTTGGTAAGGATGTCTGTTGTGCCAAAGCCGTCAGATGCTGTGCCTGCTTCAATGGTGAAGTTGGGTTCTAAGTCTATGGGGTTGGCATCGGAGGTGTCGTTGCTGTAGGTGTTTGTTTCATCGATATTTACGACTACGGCGTTGGGGGAGTTGTCGTAGTTGACTGTATCAATATCATTGCCACCATCAATAATGTCGTTACCTTGTTCTCCTGTGAGGAGGTCGTTACCAGTTTGGCCGTTCAGGTTGTCATCTCCTGCACCACCTTTAACGTTGTCTGCACCAGTGCCTGCGGTGACAATATTTGCTTCTTCATCCCCTGTAATGTTATCGTCGAATTCTGAACCGACAACGTTTTCGATGTTAAATATTTGGTCTGTGTTGCCGAAGCCATCGGTAGCTGTATTGGTTGCGAGGTTGACTTCTACTGCATTGGGGTCGCGTCGATAGCTGACTGCATCGTTGCCTTCTCCACCATCGAGGTTATCATTGCCTGCGTTACCAATAACAACGTCATTGCCTGAGTTGCCGTCAATGTCGTTATCTTTTTCGTTACCAATGAGAATGTCATCAAAACCTGAACCAATAATATTTTCTAGATTTCCAGAAACATCAATAGTTTCCTCAATGACTGTATTTATTGTTTCATCATAGGTTGCTCTAGTAGCAGTAAAATTAAAGCTATCTTCAGTACCAAACCCATCTTGAGCTGTGGCTGCGTCGATATTAAAGTTGCCTTCTAAGTCATCTATTGGGCCTGAGTTTTGATAACCTTGTGTCTCATCAATATTAACAACAACTGCATCGGGAGAGCTTTCATAACTTACAACATCAACATCTTCACCGCCACTAATTCTATCGTTACCCGCTTCTCCCTTGAGCAGGTCGTTGCCAGCATCTCCTAATATTTCATCATCACCCGTACCGCCGTCTAGTTCATCCTCTCCTGTACCCCCACTAATATTGTCGTTACCAGCACCACCATAAACTTGATCGTCACCCTCATCACCGAGAATAATATCGTTGCCAGCTTGGGAGTCATTGCTGTCTCCATAAAGTTCGTCATTGTCAGCACCACCATCTATAAAGTCGTCTCCAGCGCCGCCATCAATATTATCTATTCCTGCTTGACCAGACAGTTCATCATCCCCTTCACCGCCAGAAACATTATCGTTACCCTCTCCAGCATTAACAACATCTTGACCACTACCACCAGAGAGATTATCGTTTCCAGCTCGACCTAATATTCTGTCATCTCCACTATCTCCGTTGATGACATCATCTGCTTCACCACCAGATAAAACATCATCTCCTTCACCACCAGAAAATTCTACGGATATGGCAATATTTTCAACATCAATTTTGTCATCAAGTTTGCCACCATTAGCCTGAATATTATTCACTTCAGTGTAATCTTGAGAATAGCCAATAGCATTAACAGTTATTGTGTCATTGTTTGGATTCCCTGAACCCTTGAGAATAAATATCTCACCATCGTCAGTGGTATTGATAAATAACCGTAATTCCGCCCGTGGCCCCATATTTAATTCTAGAGTGCCACCACTAAAGGTTTCAGGACCTTCATTGGCTAATATGGGCTCGTGGTCAGGACAAGTTTCAATGCCAAATTCGGCTAGGGTAGTTCTGGCAAAATCTCCTTCCCATTTCTTACCAAAGGGAGGCCAGCCAACTCGAGCGTAATATCCGAGAAACGCATCTAATTGACCACCTATATCAAATAAGCAACCTGGGTGGGAGTCAAAAATAGCTTTGAATTCAGAGCCACGAATTTTACCGTCACTTATTCCTAAATCGTCACCAGATTCTCCTAAGTCTTCTAAGTCAACACTGATAGTTGCTTCAATACCACCGTTAACTTCGGCTTTGGCAATAACGACATCCAGACCTACTCCTGCTTTGAGCAGACCGCTGACTTCTAATTCTGGTAAATCTTCTGTGCCATTTCGATTATCACTAAAGAAAAAGCCATCAAAAATTTTCTCTATTTCATCAGATTCATATCCAGTGTCAGCCCACTGTTTTATTCCTTCAGAATCATATCCAAATCCTAGATTTAGTTTTGCTCCTATTTCACCTCCAAAAGATACGGCAATCGGACCTACAATAGGAAACGAACCGTCTATACCAAAGGAGAAATCAAATTCGGGAACTTTAAATTCAAAAAAGTCTACATTTTGCCCAGTCAATAATCCAATTGCTGAAGTGGGATTATCTAAAATTGGGAATGACAGAAATTTATCAATAGAGTCTTTGTTACTGAAGAATTCTGTTTGAGCTTGAAATTGACCAGAGCTTCCTGGATTTTTTTCTTCTAGTTGAGCTAGGGTTGCGTTAAATTCTTGTTCTAGCTCTGCGAGAGATTTCTTCGGTGCTGAAAGGGTTGCCTCTGCAATAGAAGTACCGGAAGTTATATCAAAGTCACCTAGACTAACATCACCAATATTAATTCCTACTTCGCCTGCATCTTTATCAGCTATATTAGACAATACGTTAATAAAATTAATAGCATCCAATGCCAAAGTAACATTTTTAATAGTTGGGTCATTAGAAAATTGATTAGCTAAACCGAGTAAGTTATGCTCATCACCTCCTAAGTTTAATGGTTTTAAAATGTCTATTGGTTCTTTGAGAAAATTTGTGGCTGCTTGAATGGGTTCAGTAATTACTTGAATTGGTTCAACAATTGGTTTGACAAAATCGCTGAGAAAGGAACCTAAAAATATATTTGTGTCATCAAAACTAACTTGAGGAATGGCATTATTTTCAGCAAAATTCCAACTAATATTCAAATCTGTACCAACTTTTGGTAGTGCTGCTGAGTCGCCAAGTTTTGAGACGATATTTAATTTTATATCAGCAGAAGCATTTGGTTCAGCATTAATATTAAATAAAGTTCCGCCTATTTCAGATAATGTTAATTTACCGTCTGAATTTGGGTCTGTTACATCTACAGAATAATCTGCATTTAGCTGACTTCCTTTATCTGTAATATCAACTAACAAAAATCCCATTTCACCTTCTGCTTTTAAGCCTGGTAATGAAGCATTCAGACCAATATCTAATTCTTTATCTGGAGAAGTATCCAGGAATAACCCATCATCTGATGTATAACCAAAACCTAAATTAAAGTCAATGCCTAAATCTACTTTTGCTTTCCCATCAGTTATTAATCCTAACCCTGGCAAACCAATGTCAGAAGCTAAGGAAGTTTCTAAAGATTTCTCTTGATTAAAATCAATATTAAAAGTGAAACCATTGGCAATATTACCAATATTAATGTCTTGTCCTAATAAGTCTTCTAGCCCTTCTTCAATTAATTGTTTTGGTTGTTCTAATACGTTGCTTAATAACCCTGCTAATGGGTCAACTAATTTGGTTTCTAGTTCTGAGAGAATATCTTCTAGCAAATTTTCTCCAGCTACACCTAGTTGATTAATTCCATCTTCTATTGCGTCTTGAAGTACCTCTGTAATTTCTGCTCCACTGGGTGGATCTAGTAGTGCATTCAGAATATTTTTGGGAATAGATTCCGGGATGTCTTCAATCTTATTTATACTAGGAATTGCATCAAGGAAAGCTTCACGAATTATATTCAGAGGTTCATCCAAAACTTCAGCCAATAACCCACTAAACTGACTTCGTAATTCTTGGCTAAATTCAGTTATTGCTATTTCTAATACTGCATCAACTGTGGGAATTTCTCCTTTAAATATTTCCGGATTTAAAGATGTTAAAAATTCTGAAATAGCTGTAGCTAGTACATCAGAAACAGCTTTATCGCTGTTAATTTCAGACTTCAATTTAGGAATTATTTCGTCTTCAAATTTTTCAGGAATGGCTGTAATATCTATCCCTGATTTCAGCACATCAAGCTGCTTTAGTGCATCAAACAGAACTTGTTTTACTTGGTCTGAAGATAAATTTACTAAGTCTTCTAACTGTTCTAATTGAGCTAAAATATCGTTGTTGAGGTCATTGAGAAATTTGGCTGCTTGGTCTGTAGATTTTTGCAATTCGTCGCCCAGTAGAGGCAATTTTGTAAATATTTGATTGTCAATTGCTGCTTGAATAACTGTTAAATATTCTTTTAAACCACTGGTTACTCCTTCTACTACCGTTTTAGCATCTTTAAGACCATCTAGAATGTCATTTATTGCCCCACTAACTGTGTCGAGAAGTTCCTTTACATTCTGTTCAATTTGGATTTGCTGTCCATCTATATTAACAAGTGCAGTATCATCCTCTGTTTTTAATGCTTGTAATTCTTGTTCGTTTAATTCTACACCTTGCACTAACTGAGCAAAAATATCTCCTTCATCTCCAGAAGTATCAACCTGATTAATTTCATAATCCACAAAATGCCCAACTTCTTCTAATAAAAGATTGGCGATCGCCTCCCCATTTCCCACATTCTGACTAATATATTCTGCTGCTAAATAAATAGTGTTATTCGCTCCGGCAAAAGCACCATTCGCTCCATTAATCTCTGCTGCGGAGCGAATATCAATTTTTGGCAACCATTCTAAATTTTCTCCTTCCCATTTCCTTCGCAAATCTTCTACTTTTTCTCGCTCAAATTGATTACCAAAAGCTACTTCAAATATTGGTAATAAACTGCCATCTGTAGCAATTACTTTCAAGCTTTCTTCTAAACTTAATAATCCTAAATTCAAAGCAGACATTTCAGACTCATCTAAAAGCTGAGTCCCTATTATTATATTATTCATGTTATTCTCCTTAGCCCTGCATCCAGAGCCGCTAGTTCTAAGGAGTCACCCTAATTATTTGTTTAGTACCAAATACAATTTATTACTCAACTACTAGCCTATGCTAAATCATCTCACCTAAAATTCGGTACTTTTTTAGGTAGCTCCCTGATTTTTACTGATAAATGTTATTTTTAGATTAGCATTATTTATCCGTATTGTTGCTATTATTATTTTAATTTTTATATAGTTTTATATAGAAAATTCTGATTTTTTGTAATAATTAGTTACTAACTGTTACTAATTATTAGTCAATAATTATTTATACAGATATTTTATATCAAATCCGCTCGGGTTCGGTATAAAAAAAAATTTCATCTTCATCCAAGAGCAAATGTTTCGCGCATTCTCTTCCCTCCTGACTCGGTCCTCCTGACTCGGTCCTCCTAGATTAACTATCTAATTACACCGATGCTACCGGATTTGATATTAGATAGTTTGTGTCATTTCAGTTAGCCTCCTCTGGAGGAACTGCGTTTTTTATGTAGCGTAGCAAAACAGTGATCAATTAACGAACAAAAGTCAAACTTCTAGTATTCAGAAAAAGAAAGAAGGGACAAAAAAAAATCAAACTCTACAATACAAATATTTAAAGATATACAACTCAGAGATTGAATGTATCAGGAAATAGGGTAGTAAGAATAAGACACAACTATACTGTCTATTTTTCAACATAACCGATCAGTCTGAATACCTATAAACTACTCTCTCATACTTATTTCTATCCCTGGACTCCTTCCCATTTTTATCTGAATGTAGATCCATAATCTCTTAATAATTAATTTGACAAATAGTCTCTCAAATTATCCGATACCAACTCTACAGCAAAACTTATCGATATTTAAATTGTTCTGACAAAAAAGCTTTCTAGTTTTTAAGGATATAAAAAAATGATGGTTTAACCTTCCGGAGTTACAACAATAATTGAGAATGTTAGTATTGTATAAATCGAAAAAAGGTTCTTGAATAGCCTCAAACAAATAATGTTTCGGTAAATCGAAATAAATTCACTTGAGATAAAGCAGGTCAAAAAGAAACTTTTTACTGATAATATTGTCTAGATACACAGTAGATGAATGTGTAATCCGGTCAGCTTACCCATATTCATCGTTGGTACATTGTTGCCCAATTACTGCCATTGCAGATTTTCTAAATTGGCCATTCAACCGAATCAATACTTAAATCTATATTTTAGTGCTGATGATCAAATTATCCGGAAAGTACTCCTGAATTAGTTAATAGGTGGTTGAAGAGGAGATTTAAAGAGCAGGCCTCAGAAATCTGAGACTAACATAGATGAAGAGGCAAAAAAAATGAGTGTTATCTATTAGTAACTTAGACTGCTTAGTTACTAATAGATAACACTTCAACTAGACGTGCAAATTGCTAGTTCTGATAATCATAACCAGCACTACTTTGAGCTTTTTTATACCAACACCTTAAGGTTGCTACATCAGGGAAACCCAACACTCCTGCACAGAGAAAGTTTCCCAAATCTAAAATCCAAAATGGTAGAACACCAAATCCACAGTCGTCATTTCTTTCCCATTTATTCATAATCAAAAGCAAAGATCGGGAGTTTTGGCGGAGTAAATTCAGCAGAAGGATAAAAAATAAGTGACACAGGAATTTCATATTTCAATTACTCCCCTGGGAGAAGACGAATACTTTGTTCGGACAGAAAAAGTACCTATTGGTGGGTTAGTGGCTGAAGAAATTGTCGAATGGCCTATAGAACAATGGTTAGCCCAAGCACGTCACCTATTTCGCGATCCATTACTCGATCTCCTAGAAGGAAAGTCCAACACTCAGGTAGTTATCCCTAGTCAGGTTGTGGCCAGGTCTGGGGAAGTGGTAAGTCCAAATTTAGTAGCATTAGGCCAAGAAATGTATCAAGAGCTATTCAAAGACACCCTGAGAGATAGCTGGAGTTGCGCTCAAGGAATAGCTCATAATCGAGGAGAGGTATTACAGTTACGTCTGGGGACTAAAGACAGACGTATATCCAGTTTGCCTTGGGAGGTACTCCATGCAGGCGATCGCCCCCTTGCTACTGGTACTGATGTAATGTTCTCTCGCTATCAACCTAATACTTGCTTACCTAAACAAACCCGGACACGAACTCCAGAAGAACCATTAAAAATCTTAATGGCGATCGCTGCTCCTAGCGATAAAGATAGTCTGCAACTAGAAAAAGAATATGAGGCGTTGCAACAAGAACTACAAAGAAATAGTGGAGAAATTCAAATCCACCTGGATATTCTCAGGCAACCTGGACGAGAACAACTTACTCAACGTTTAGAGCAAGGTAAATATCAGGTTTTCCACTATGCAGGTCATAGCAACTGGGGTATTTCTGGTGGTGAAATATCTCTAGTCAGCAATATAACAGGGTTAACAGAAAGTCTCAGTGGTCGAGACTTAGCAGGGTTGTTAGTTAATAATGGTATTCAGATGGCGGTTTTCAATTCATGTCGAGGCGCTTACAACCACTTAGTTAACCCCACTGATGATGAAGTAACTCTCAACTTAGCAGAAGCGCTAGTTAAACGTGGTATTCCGGGAGTGCTAGCAATGGCAGAACGCATTCCAGATGAGGTTTCCCTAAGTTTGACACGACTTTTTTATCGAAATCTCAATCAAGGTTATCCAATAGACTTAAGTTTGAGTCGGGCACGACAAGGATTGATTTCTGCTTACGGTTCACATGAACTTTATTGGGCATTACCTGTTGTCTACCTACATTCAGAGTTTGATGGTTGTCTGATTCAAAAAACCAGCAACTTGACCAATAAAATTGTTGAACCTTTTGAGGAATTTGTTGAAGAAAAAATTGCATCACCAGAGTCGCCAGAAGATTCAACTGGTGTAAAACCAAATATCGATTTAGAGAATATGGAGGAATTTCCTAGTGAACCTCAAACAGATAATCTTAATTGGCAGAATACCAATAATCAAGCTCAAGTAAAGACTCTCCAAGAGTTATTGCAAGAAAGAGAAATAAGAGAACAACTCAGTAATCAAAGCTATGAAAAACAAGAAGAAATAGTAACACAAGTTCAGTCAGTATTAACTACACAAAATATTCATAAAAAGTCTCATAATTTTTCCTGGAAAAAAATATTAGTATCTGCAGCATCATTAGTAATGTTAACTTTTGGTACTAATACAATTACTTTCAATAGACTGTCACAAGTGAATTCTCAATTGCTTCCTAAAGCCCCAGACCCAGGGATTAATTATGACTATAATAGGGTTCGACTTGTTAATGTTAATGAAAAAAATAGTAGCATCCAAGAAGCACAGATACTGGCAATTAGACAGTTTAAGCAAAATGATATTCTGGCTGGCAAAATGGTTGTAGAAATATTACTAGAAAGAGGAGAATTAGCAAAAGCAGGAGAAGCGATCGCTGCTGTGCCTACTCAACTCAACGACCATCCAGAAATTAATTTTCTTAAAGGTCGATTAGTTTGGGAAATCTTCCAAGATGGAAATCAAAATAACCTGATAGATGAAGCTATAAGTTATTGGGAAAAGGCTGCTGACAAAAGTCCAGAAAAAATTCAATATCAAAATGCTTTAGGCTTTGCTTATTACACTAAAGGAGATATGGAAAAAGCTTATGGAGCTTGGTTAAAAGTATTGCATTTGTCAGGAGAAATTACTCCAGAAATGGAAAAAGTTCGTCCTGTTTATAATAATGACCGAAGATATTTATCTGTCAAGAAAAGAGAAGCTATGAATGCTTATGCTGGTCTGGGATTAATCATGCTAAAATCAGCTCAAAATTTACAAAAAACTCCTGATCGAGCTTTAAAATATGTTAGTAAAGTTATGAGAGAAGCTGGCAAAGAGTTTCATATCCAACAATTGCAAAAAAGTTGGTTGTGGTCTCCCATGGCTCGTCAAGATTGGGGTTTATTATTGAGACTTCGATATCACAAACAGCCAGTTCAACAGAATAAGCAGTTTGAAGATATTGCTTAGTAGTAGATTAAAATTAGATATACTAACGGTTTATTTTTAAATTGGCTAATGACTAATTTAAAAAAGAGTCGGAATACAAGAGTGAGCAGCTGGAAAAATAATAAAGGAGGAGGTAGGAGAAAGGGAGAATTCAAATTTCTATCCACTCCTTGCTTCTCTACTTGAAAACTTCTTTAGGCATTCTCAAAAAAAGTAGAGTATTAAGCAGGCAAAAGAGTCAGATAATTTTTATTTTTTACTCCCTTCTAACTTCTACCACCGAAGGTTGATAATTATCAAAGACATCAAAATGACACAAAATTCTGAAAAAACTATCATTTTTTTTAACTCAGTTCCCGGTAGAATAGTTTCACATCTAATTGCTGTTTTATTCACTCTAAGTGGTGTTTGGTTATTTCAAAATCGACCAATACTTTCTTCAAAAACTATATCTATAACTCCCGATCCAATTAACCTGGAAAGATATGATAAAGAGCAACCAATTAATTATAGTGCCAATACTGTAGAAGCAGACAAACAACTAGCTATTGAACAATTTAATAAAAATGATATTCAAGCTGGAAAAAAAGCTGTAGAGTCTTTATTAAATAGAGGTGCTTTTAGAGAGGCAAAAGCAGCACTTAAGATTGTGTTAAAAGCAGGTAATAATGAGCAAAATGTTGACTCATACATACTTTTTTTACAAGGTCGATTAATTTGGGAATTAGCCCAATATGGAAATAGAAATTATACTGTAGATGAAGCTATATATTACTGGGAAAAAGCCGTCGCTCAACTCCCTGATTCTATTCCATATCAGAATGCTATAGGTTTTGCTTACTATACCAAAGGAGACCTGAAAAAAGCTTATGATTCTTGGTTAAAAGTATTAAAATTATCAGGAGAAATTGCACCAGAAACACAAATACTGCGTAACATTTCAATTGAGGCTTTACCAACTCCAGAAGTTGAACAAAAAGATGCTATTAATGCCTATGCAGGTATTGGATTAGTAATGATGAAATCTGCTCAAACTTATCAAGGAAATGAGCAAAGAGAACGCTGGTTGAGAGCTTTACAATATCGGACAAAAGTAATGAAAGAAGCTGCAATAGAATATCATATTCCCCAACTTAGACAAAACTGGTTATGGTCACGAGAAGCACTACGAGATTGGGATTTTCTCATGAGAACAGATTGGAATATATTGCAGAAACGAACTAATTAGGTTTTGCTGAAAAAGTCTTTTGGAAAGGGTAGGAGTCAGGAGTCAGTCCTCAGGAGTCGGGACGAATGGGAATTATAGAACCCATTTGGTATCTATTTAAAAATAGAGGGTGAGATGGGGAGGTCAGGAGATAAAGAAAGATTTGGCAATGGCTGAAGATAGGACATTTTTTTATACCGAGATTAAGCGGATTTGATATCACAATCATTAGACCTCTCCAAAAATCAAATTCCCTTCTGCCTTCTGCCTTCCCTCTACATATTAATAACTAGCTTCACCTAAACAGAAAAACTCTTAATTTCTATCCATTCTCTCTCAGATAAAGGTTCTGTAATTAGCTGAATTTTAAAACATTTCATAGCTGCTCTAACTAATGCTTCAATAATCCGATTAATCATAACTTCTCTCCTATCGACGGCAGATAAAACAGATGTAAAAATATCAAAAACTCCAGGAGAAGGTTGAGAGTTAAAAACATAACTAAAAAATTCAACATCAGGCGTTAAAATCATAGAACCATGTTGTAATATTGCCCTACCCTTTCTCAATTGGGCACTACCGATTAATTTTCCACCATTAGGTAATATTAAATCTGCACCAGTAGAAGTGCCAAAACAGTTAGGGTTGTGGATATAACCTCTTCCCGCACTGCCATAAACTAAGTCCACACCGAGCGATCGCCACCCCACTATTAAAAATTCACAAATAGCCTGATAAGACTCAATACGACTGCCAGGAAAACCAGAAGTTATAACACTATAAGTTAAATCTCCCTGATGCAAAACCGCCCTGCCACCAGTAGGACGATGGACAATATCTATCGGTTTGCCTTGCCAAGTCAGATTTTGCCAATATTCAGGATAACGTCGTTGATGATAACCCAGAGAAATGGCCACAGGTTGCCAGGTGTAAAAGCGGAGAGTTGGTGGAATATTTCCTTGCAGATGTTGGTGTAGCAACCATTCATCTATTGCCATTTGTAACTTGCCGGTTGTCGTTAGTAAGGGAATAAGTCGCCAAAACATCATGGAAGAAGGAAGAAGGAATAAGGAATAAGGAAAAATCTGGCGTTGTCTGAGTTTTAAGCTTTTGATATGTCAAATACAATAAAGGCGACTGCTATATTTCAGCGGATCAGTCTGCTGACCTGTTTTATTTCCATTTCCGAGTTTTCTAGCTTTAACTTTAGGTATTACAAGACAGTTATTAATAATTCTCTGAAGTAATTTTTGTGGCCTCATTTCTTTGAATACATATAATATCATGTTCGTTTAATAGCATGATAAAAAACTTTCTTCTCCTCTTCCCTCTTTTTTCCTCCCGACTTCTGACTCGGTCCTCCTCCGTCGTTATTTATCAGTATTCAACCGCACATGATATAAGTACATTTTTTTTACTATACTTATCATCTGGACAGTAAAAAGTTTTTTTCTTCATAAAACAGTTGGTTTCATGTGACAAAATGCTCCAGATTCGACTGTCTGGTGAATGGCGATCGAGCATTTAAGAATTTTGTCACTCAGTAGACCCGACCTACTTTTGGCTAAAATCTTCTTCCTATGTTCGGCGAGTGTCAGTAGAACTATCTGTTCACTCGGATAACCATTGGATGGTAGAGTACGAAACCAACCGGGGAAGTCTTTCCATATGATCATGGGCATCTCTAAACTCAGCAGTTGTAAAACAGCTAGTGCAATAGTGTTGATCAGTACAAACCGCTCCATTGCTTCAACTTTTCTTTTAACCTGTTGCTGATGTTTCTTCGGATATCGACTGAGAATTAAGTCTTTCGGCCACCCCTGAGTCGGGGTGATATCTTTCATCCAAAACTGATAGCTAAAACCAGACAAGAGTTGAATCAAGTTACGGAAAGTGACTTCAATCTGAAAACGCCAACTGTAAGCGGTTAAAATTTCGGTTGCAGATAGAGTGACATCAGTTGAAAGCAGAATTATTTGTTTGCCCTCCGGCCACACAGCCAATACAAAGCGCACTCTTTGAAGGGGACAATCCCAATGTAAATCTATACAACGCCATCTGAGAGACACCATCTGACCGTAAAGTAGTAGAGTTTCTGTAGTGAAGGAATCTTTCTCATCAAACAATTTCCGTAACTTGACTGATTCACCCCAGACGCGAGGTCTACCACGACTGCGTTTGAGCGGTGGTGTTGGTAAAGCATGTTTGCCGACTGCATTGATTCGGACTCTGGTAATTAACTGTAGCTTGTGCTTCCTAAACTCTTCAATCAAATTTTTAGAAGCAAAGTAAGCATCAAGGATGATATAGCTACCAGCATGGATAAGTTCTACGCACAAAGTAGACATTCAATCTACTATTGTAGTTTGATCATCCTCAGTCGTCTTGATACCATCTGGCAATCCCAAAGTCACAGGAACTGCTTTCAAACAAGAGCCTGCTTTTAAGAGTATGGTAATGACCCCAAAGTAATGGCCTCGTATCCACTCTGGCTTCGTTACATTTTCTGATTCATTATGCAGTTTTTTCACACCAGGCATTTTTTTTCCTTCCTTACCGACTTTAATACCATCACCTACATAAACTGGTTGACCTCTGAGAAGATGGACTTTTGGGTGAGTGATTAACCATTTGTGCCACATGGTGGATAATTTTTGGACACTAATCCCCTTTGAATGAAACCAGTGTAAAGCTTGAGTGTAGTAATTTTGTGTTAGTCCTACAGCGTTGAGATCGCTGGTAACTGCACGATGTTGGCTACATAAAAGAATTCCCCAAATCAGGATCACAAACCATTCATAAGTGGCATCGCGACTAAACACTGGACGTAAGTCGATCAATATTTGCTCTATCCGACGTATTATGTGCATAATAGAGATTAGCTGGTCAAATTTAAGAATCATTAACCAGTATGCACCATTCCCCGACTTTTAGTGGGGAATGTTTTTTCTACTGAGAACTTTGTACTGTCCAGTTATCATATCAAATTATTTTTGCAACCCATAAAAATCCTTTAGAAACCTTCCATATTTCCAGTAAAATATCTGATCAATCTGTAATCAATGTTTTTTTCACATCTACCTCTAGGTCAAAAATTAGAATTATCACCAAATCATGTTCATATTTGGAGTAAAAATCTAAAATCACCTCCATCTGAAATTGAAGAATTATCAAAAATCTTATCCTCAGACGAAATAGATAGAGCCAAAAAATTTTATTTTGAACGAGATAAAAATCGTTTTATTATTGCCAGAGGAACACTCAGAAAAATCCTTAGCTGTTACTTAAATATTGAACCTAAAAAATTACAATTTACTTATAGTGAACGAGGCAAACCCTACTTACCAGATACCTCTATATTATTTAATTTATCTCACTCTCAAGATTTAGCTTTATATGCTATTACCACAGTTAATTTAATTGGTATTGACTTAGAATATATTCGCCCAATGAATGATGCTGAAGCCTTGGCAAAACGTTTCTTTACTTCCCAAGAATACAACCTTATTAGTCAGCTTCCTCCTCAACAGCAACAAGAAATTTTCTTCAAAATATGGACTTGTAAAGAAGCCTATTTAAAAGCTACTGGAGATGGGTTAGCAGGAGGATTGGAAAAAGTCGAAGTTTGTTTAAAACCAGAACAACCAATACAGTTTATTAGTATTAATGGAGATTTTCAAGAAGCTTCCCGTTGGTATTTACATCAGTTTATTCCTGAATCTAATTACATTGCTGCTGTAGTAGTGGCAGGGACAAATCAAAACTTGAGTTTTTGGCAGACACATAGAATTGGGTATTGAAGCTATGTTTAAAGACTGCACTCGCAGGTGGATATAATCTAGAAGGAAGTCAAGCCAATGTACAATGTTTGACGCGCTTTAATTTTACTGATAGCTATCGCTTATACGACTTCATGTTATCAAGGTAAAATTATCAAAAAATCCCGTGCTCAAAACTATACTTGTAGATTAACACAAGGCAGGGCGAAAAGATAAAAGATATAGCAAAATTTTGGTAGTGCATCCCTACCAAAATTTTGATTATGGTCAATTAAGCGGACATGATATTAGGAATTCAGTGAGTAGCCAAAACTTTCAGCTAAGTTGCAACTCACTTCTCCTAAAAAATTTTCCTGATGATATATTTTCCACCGAGAAAATTAAACATAGCTTTCTCTAACTATAAACTGCTTAATATTAATTTTATATGCTTTAAGGTATTTATCGTTATCTTGGAAGCGTTGCTTTAAAAAAGTGTCTGGTCAACCTAAATTCAAGAAAAAAGGTAAAGATGATAGCTTTACTTTAGATGGTTCAATTACAGTCGGTTTTAATCAGATTAAATTACCAAGAATTGGATGGGTGAAAACTTACGAAATATTGCCAGATAATATTACTCCTAAGTCTGTAACTATTAGCCGAAAAGCCGACCGTTGGTTCATCAGTTTCAATTCTAGAGAGAAAGAAACTCAAATTACTGAGAAATCAGTAGATGTAGTTGGTGTTGATTTAGGTATAAAATCTCTAGCTACTTTATCCACTGGTGAAGTTTTTGAAGGGGCTAAATCAAAAAGGAGGTTAGAAGCTAAACTCTCACGACTTCAATACCTTAACAGACATAAAACCAAGTTTTCCAATAACTGGAAAAAAGCACAGCTAAAAATAGCGAGGCTACATACAAAGGTAGCTGATATCAGGAAAGATACATTACTTGAAGAAGGAGACAGGAGACAGGAGACAGGAGACAGGAGACAGGAGGAAAATTACATGGGGATTCGCTCCCCCAAGTAATGCGTGAACACCCCCGTTGACGGTGGGGTATTAAACCCACAAAGAAAATGATCAATATTGATTAGCATTGCCATAGGACACCAAGATACGATATGCTGCGGGTATTCTGTTAACATCTTGATCAACTTCCTTAGACTTAGACTAGGATTAGGCTTTACCGATCTCTAATGGTAGAGATTTTTTGTGCCATGCTCGGTTACTTATGATAGTATTTTTGTCTTTTGTCCAACAAACCATAAATTTACGATCAAAGGTTTGAATTTTAAAACATTAATGATAGAATCTGATTGTTGTTAACAACCGTACATAAAATTCCTAGACTCATAAACATAAAATAGTGGCCTAGAGGTGTAAGTACCAAACAGGTGATTTTGGATCAAAAAACGACAAAGGAAAGAGTTTGATGTCAACCCAAATATACGTAACAAAAAAATCTGTTCAGGTAGCTAAAGATCAAAAGTCAAAAACCAGATCAAAAGACTATATAAAAAGTCTACAGAACAAACACTATACATTTAATGTCCTAATAGCCATAGGCATAATAGCCATAGGCAAACTAATAGCAATATCTTTACTATTATCGTGGCATCCGATAACTAGTGTAGAAATAGGAATACTAATAGGAATGTGTGGATTAAGTATGTTGGACATGAGCATCGGAGTGGACAACTACTATTCAATACCAGTGAAACAATCAGATAAATCTTAGCAATATATAGAATGGCTGTATGGAGGTTCAATCTTTAAAAGATAATGGATGCAAGTACATCCTCACCTGTCACTTCATTGTGGAACTATCGCTAACCAAGTATTTCTGAAACAAAAACAAAATAAAATAAAATTATCCCCGAGAAATTCTTACAGAATAATACATCTGTAGAAATAAAATTGTTATCCGAACGAAATAATCAAAATTAATCAAAGTAAGTAAAACATGCACAGTTCTCAAATCGCTATTATAGGTATCGCTTGTAGACTTCCCGGTTCCAAGGACTACAACGAGTATTGGCAAAATCTGGAACAAGGCATAAATAGTATCAGTGAAATTCCTGCCGAAAGATGGGATGTAGAAAAATATTACTCTCCTCATCCTGAAAGACCCCATAAAACAATTAGTAAATGGGCAGGATTAACAGAAGGTATAGACCAGTTTGATGCCCAGTTCTTCGAAATATCTCCCAGAGAAGCAGAAAAAATAGACCCACAACATAGAATTATGTTGGAATTGAGCTGGTCTTGTATAGAAGATGCAGGTTACTCACCATCTGAACTTTCAGGAAAAGACATAGGTGTTTTTATAGGGGCGTGTAACTATGACTCTATTCTGTTGATGAACCAAAATCAAGATAATGTAGAGGGTCATAGTGGGACAGGAACTTGGACTTGTATGATTCCCAACCGTATATCTTCATTTTTTAACTTCCACGGTCCAAGTATTCCTATAGATACAGCTTGCTCGAGTTCCCTAGTGGCTGTTCATTACGCACTCAAATCCCTGAAAGAATCAGAATGTGAGATGGCATTAGTAGGTGGGATTAGTGTATTATTCACCTCAACAACATACATCCAGATGAGTCAATTGGGGATGTTATCGCCTACTGGACAATGTAGAACATTTAGTAGTGATGCTGATGGTTATGTGAGGGGAGAAGGAGCAGGAGTAGTTTTATTAAAACCTCTAGCCAAAGCCAGAAAAGATGGCGATCGGATTTATGGTGTGATTCAAGGGAGTGCTATTAACCACGGAGGTAAGGCGAGGACGATCACATCTCCCAATGTCTACTCTCAAGCTCAAGTAATTCGATCGGCCTATACTAACGCCAATGTTTCCCCGAATACAGTATCTTATATAGAATCCCATGGTACAGGCACACCATTGGGAGACCCCATAGAAATTAATGCCTTGAAGAGAGCCTACAAACAACTTTATAGTCAGTATGGAGTAGAAAAAACAGAGAAACCCTACTGTGGTATAGGAGCAGTAAAAAGTAATATAGGGCATTTGGAAGGAGCGGCAGGAATTGCTGGATTAATCAAAGTATTATTAGCAATGAAGTACAAAAAACTGCCAAAAATTGTCAATTTCAAAGGATTAAATCCACGGATAAATATTAAAGATACTCCTTTCTATCTCATAGAGGAAAATCAAGAATGGAAACGATTAAAGAATGAATCGGGTGAAGAGATTCCTAGACGTGCAGGTTTAAGTTCTTTTGGTATTGGTGGCGTCAATGCTCATATCGTTTTTGAAGAACCAGAAGAGGTTAAAGTTGAAAAAAATGATAATCTGGAGCCTCCCCAAAAGATTTTAACTCTCTCAGCACAGACAGAAATAGCACTGCAGGAATTAGCAAAAAAATATCAAGGTTATTTAGAATCAAAAACTGAATTATCGCTACAAAATATATGCTTCACTGCTAATACAGGGAGAACACATTTTGAAGAAAGGGTGGCGATAGTAGCCGAGTCAAAGAGCGATTTACAGGAAAAATTAGCAGATTTTCTTCAAGGTAATGACACAAATGGAGTGTTCAGAGGAAAGGTAGCAAGTCAGGAGAAGGAGATTGCTTTTCTGTTTACTGGGCAGGGTTCTCAATATGTAGATATGGGACGACAACTATATGAGACTCAAGCAACATTTCGGAAAATTCTAGACCAATGCGATGAAATTCTAAAAGAATATCTAGAAGTACCTCTATTAGAAGTTCTTTATTCTAAGTCAAGTTCTTCTTTATTAGACCAAACAGCTTATACCCAACCTGCTTTATTTTCAATAGAATACGCCCTAGCTAAGTTATGGGAATCTTGGGGGATTAAACCTAATGTGGCGCTAGGCCACAGTGTGGGAGAATATGTAGCCGCAACAGTAGCAGGAGTATTCAGTTTAGAAGATGGTCTGAAATTAATCGCCATGCGGGGCAAGTTGATGCAGCAGTTACCCTCCGGTGGTGAAATGGTATCTTTGTTAGCATCAGAATCTCAAGTAATAGAAGCTATAGGCGAGTATAGTTCTAAAGTGGCAATAGCAGCAATTAATGGACCAGAAAGTATCGTAATTTCTGGTGAAAGGGAAGCGATAACAGCCATTTGTAGTAAATTAAAATCTCAAAGAGTAAAATCCAAAAAATTACAGGTATCCCATGCTTTTCATTCCCCATTAATGGAGCCAATGTTGGCGGAGTTTGCAGCAGTAGCTCAGGAAGTAACTTATAGTCAACCTCGAATATCACTCATTTCTAATGTAACGGGAGAAAAAATAGGTGCAGAAATTGCTACTCCTGAATATTGGGTGGGTCATGTCCGAGAACCAGTAAGATTTGCTCAGAGTATGAAAACCCTAAATGAGCAAGGATATCAATTATTCCTGGAAATTGGACCGAAGCCAATATTACTGGGAATGGGAAGTCGATGTGTACCAGAAGAGAGTAGTGGTATGTGGTTACCATCCCTACGTCCCGGGGGAAATGATTGGCAACAGATACTCTCAAGTTTAGGACAGTTATATGTACAGGGTGCTAAGGTAGATTGGTTAGGTTTTGAGGGAGATTATTCTCATCAGAAAGTAGAATTGCCAACTTATCCATTTCAGCGAGAAAGATATTGGGTAGATGCTCCGAAAAATCAACAGCAAAATACTACTAATCAAAGTTCAAATTTAATTTTTGAACTAATTAATCGAGGTGATGCAGAAGAGTTAATTCAAGAACTAAATTTATCTGAAGAATTAACAGAAGAGGAACAAAAATTATTACCTAAGTTGTTAAATATTTTAACGACTAGGCATCAAAAAAATCTCCAAAATCAACGGGATATAGTTGGTGATTATTATGATGAGTTAGCTTCTTTTATGGATGAAGAAGCAATTTTGAACTATATTCCTTTGCCAGGAATTATCAAAGGATTTTCCTGGGTTTTATTTGCTAAGTTGAAAAGCGAACAGAAATATCATAAATTAGCATCAACTGCCCAGAAAGAAATTAGAAATATAGGTTGGCAGAAAGTAGATTTTGATTCTTGTCAGAAAGTTCTGGATATTGGTTGTGGTCATGGAACCGACTTAATGACTTTAGGTGAAAAGTATAATCATTTAAACCTTTGTGGCTATACAATATCAGATAGGCAAGTAGAATTAGGAAACAAAAAAATTAGTGAATTAAACCTACAAGATAGGGCAAAAATTGTTAATGGAGATAGTTCTCAGGATGAGTTTCCAGATAATTACGATTTGATATATGGATTTGAAGTGATTTGTCATATCAAAAAGAAAAAGGAACTATTTTTAAACATCAAAAATCACTTAAAAGATAGGGGTAATTTCGTCATGTCAGACTTTATCTCTAACGCTTCATTTGATATTGATTATGATGCTCACTCGTCTTATCTGATAACTCAAAAAGAATGGCTATATTTACTATCAGAAAGTCAGATCAAAATTCTACGTTATGTAGATATTAGCAAGGAGATTGCTAATGGTTTAGACGATCCTAATTTTCCAGAGAATCTCGACTATGTATGTAAGAAAAGTAATTTAAACGAAAATGCGAGAGTAGGGTTGCAATCTTATGACAATTTATACAAAATGTTGCGTAAGGGACTAGTCAGTTATGTAGTAATGACAGCTCAAAAACAAGAGTCATTGTCAGTAGATGAAATTTATAAGTGGAACCAAGAAATTCTCCAAAATCCACTACATTACTCCGATGTTTCATTACAACAACTTTTCTATGGAGTGGAATGGAAAAAAATAAGTCCTCGACAAGAACAGAGAAAACAACTGTCGAAAAATTGGATAATATTCAGCGATAAAGATGGTGTAGGTGAAAGACTGAAAAATATCCTAGAGGAAAGAGGCGATCGCTGTTCGATGGTATTTATAGGAGAAACCTATAAGCAAAAAGACACAGGAAGTTGGGAGTTAAACCCATCTAGTCCAGCAGATTTTGCCAGTTTTTGCCAAGATGCCAAGGTGACAGTTGGGGAAAGTCTGAAAATAATTCACCTCTGGAGTTTAGAAACTACAACTTCTCAACAACTAACTCAGTCAGCTTTAGAGTCAGCACAAAAGAATGGTTGTGGTAGCGTATTGCATCTAGTCCAAGCTATGGAAAAACACTGGAACTCACCCTCATCTCAACTGTGGTTAATTACCAAAGGTTCCCAGTCCGTGTTGCCTGTAGAAGAAGTAGCAATAGCTCAAACCCCACTATGGGGAATAGGAAAAGTCATATCTCTAGAACATCCTGAACTATGGGGAGGACTACTAGACTTAGACCAGGCATCGTCCACAAATGAAAATGAAGCAGAAACACTACTACAGCTACTAGAAGAAGAGCAAGAAGAAGATCAACTGGCCATCCGTAATGGAGAAATCTATGTAGCTCGTTTAGAAAGAAAACTCTTAGCAGAGTCTCAGCAAATATCTTTCAGTGAGTCAGGAAGTTATTTAATTACTGGGGGAACAGGATCATTAGGATTGAGCATAGCTCAATGGTTAGTAGAGAAGGGATGTAAACATCTAGTATTAACTGGTCGCTCTCAACCATCAGAGCAAGCACAATTGAAGATTAATAGTTTAGAGAAACAAGGAGCAGAAGTAGTTGTAACTCAAGCAGATGTATCTGTTCAAGAAGATATGGAGAGAGTGTTCAAGCAAGTAGAAGAAGGAATACCACCTCTCAAAGGAGTAATTCATGCAGCAGGACTGGTAGGATTGAACCTGCTTCAGGAGATGGAACTTTCTCAACTTGAAGCCATACTCCGTCCAAAAGTAATAGGAGGATGGTTGCTACATCAATTAACCCAGAACCTTGAGCTAGACTTTTTTGTGAATTTCTCCTCCATTGCATCAGTATGGGGTTCAAAAGCTCAAGCTCACTATGCAGCAGCCAACAATTTTCTAGATGGATTAACTTATTATCGACAATCTCTGGGATTACCAACCTATAGCATAAATTGGGGGCCTTGGTCAGGAGGCGGAATGGCAGAAGGAGAGGCCATGAATTGGTTAAACCAAATGGGCGTAAAACCACTAGATCCAGAAAAAGCAATAGCTGCCTTGGAGAAAGTATTAACCAGCAATAACCCTCAAACAGTAGTAGCAGATATAAATTGGGATTTATTTAAAGACCTCTATGAACTAGGAGGTAAACGATCGTTTCTGCAAGAAATTTCACGAGACTCAGAAGCAACAGATGGAGAACAGACTTCCGGACGTAAATCGGAATTGTTAGAACAACTTCATCAAGCTCCAGAAAGTGAACGGAACGAAATACTCATTGAGCAGTTGCAAAATGATGTAGCTAAAATTATCGGATTATCGAAATCTAAACTTCCAGATCCGGAGTTAGGATTCTTTAAAATGGGAATGGATTCCTTGATGGCAGTTGAGCTAAGAAATCTGTTGAGTTCTACTTTTAATTCTTCCATCAGCACAGCTACCTTGTTTGAAAAGTCTAATATCAAAGACTTAGCTGAATACTTGATCGAAGAAATTTTCCCAGAAGGGGAGGAAGAAGAAATTGATGTTCAAGATAGTCAAGAAGTAACTCCTCCCAAACAGATAGAAACAGAATTTGAAGGAGAAGTTGATAGTGCCATTGCCTCAGAATTAGAAGAAATCCAAGCTTTGCTGAAGGAGGACTAGTGGTCTGTCAATTTTGAATTGACGGGTTGAGGTAGATACGGGGACGCGGGGACGCGGAGAGAGGATTGATCCATCATTAGATATCTCCAAAAATCAAAAATAAAATCAATTCTTATCCAGAAATTATCAATTATTCCCCTCCAGGGAGGGGGAGGGGCGAGGGGAGGGTTCCCTGTTCCCAGCTCCGGTGTTCCCTGTTCCCTGTTGCCTCTTTTCTGGAGATGTCTATATATATTGACAGAGGACTAAAATGAACAATACTTCTCAAACAAACCAACAAAACGTCTTATCCAAAGAAGTACTTCAAACATTGAAGGAAATGCGGGGTAAACTCGCAGCAGTAAACAAAGCCAAAACCGAACCGATCGCCATTGTTGGCATGGCCTGTAGATTTCCTGGAGGAGCTAATGACCCATCAAAATACTGGAATTTATTACATGATGGTATAGATGCAATTACGCCAGTTCCTCCTGAACGTTGGGATGTGAGCGCTTATTACGATCCCGATCCAGAAGTTCCTGGGAAATCCTACACTAGACAGGGTGGGTTTATCGATCAAGTTGACCAGTTTGACCCCTTATTTTTTGGTATTTCTCCTAGAGAAGCAGTTAGTTTAGATCCTCAATACAGATTACTTTTGGAAGTAACATGGGAAGCATTAGAAAACTCTGGACAAACATGGGAAAATCTGAAGAATAGTCAGACAAGTGTATTCATGGGCGCATCGACAGATGACTATACTAGCGTCATTCTCCGTGAAGCAAATAGTTACCCTACTCTTGGCATTAATAGAAGTATTGGTGTAGGTCGTATTTCTCATCTCTTAGGTTTGCAAGGATCTAATCTACAGGTAGATACAGCTTGTTCAAGTTCTTTAGTTGCTGCCCATTTAGCGTGTCAGAGTTTGCGTTCAGGAGAATCCAACATAGCATTAGTGGGTGGGGTAAATTTAATATTATCCCCCTTCAGCACTATTGGTCGTTGCCAAGCAAAAGCACTATCCCCTGACGGTCGTTGCAAAACTTTTGATGCTGCGGCTAATGGTTATGGTCAGGCAGAAGGATGTGGTGTCCTAGTTTTGAAGCGTTTGTCTGATGCAATTAGTGATGGGGATGTAATTTCCGCCGTTATTCGAGGAACTGCTGTTAATCACGACGGGCCCAGTAGTGGGATGACAGTTCCCAATAAAATGGCTCAAAAGCAGGTAATTCAACAAGCTCTGACAAATGCTAAGTTAGAACCACATCAAGTTAGCTATTTGGATGCTCACGGTACAGGAACTTCTTTGGGAGACCCAATTGAGATAGAAGCTCTAGCAGAAGTATACAAGAAAAAACGTCCAGTAGATTCCCCTTTAATTGTGGGCTCGGTCAAGACAAATCTTGGACATTTGGAAGCAGCAGCAGGGGTATCATCTTTGATGAAGGTGATTTTAGCCCTTAAGCATCAGGAAATCCCTCCTCATTTACATTTAAAACAACCCAATCCTCTTGTAGATTGGGATAAGTTACCAATAAAAATTCCTACTTCTTTAATGTCTTGGTCTAGCGAGGGAAAACCAAGAATAGGAGCAGTTAGTTCCTTTGGTATGGGTGGTACTAATGCTCATATAATTTTAGAAGAAGCCCCTGTAGAATTTAGAATTCAGAATTCAGAATTTAGAATTAACACAAATGGGGAAAAGGGGCATGATTTAGAGCGTCCGCTGCATTTATTGACTTTATCAGCCAAAACAGAAAAAGCTTTAGCAGATTTAGTCAGTAGTTATCAAAAGCATTTAGAAACATATCCAGATTTGGCAGTAGCAGATGTATGTTACACAGCTAATACAGGAAGGAAACATTTTAAGCATCGACTAGCAGTTATTGCTTCTGACCAAAACGAATTAGCACAAAAGCTACTTGACCAAAAAACAGGAAAGGAAGTAGTTGGACTATGTTGTGGAGAATTTGATAGTGGTAGCGCAAGTTCTAAGCTAGCTTTCCTATTCACAGGTCAAGGTTCCCAATATGTGGATATGGGTAAGCAACTGTATGAAACTCAACCAACCTTCCGTCAGGCTTTAGATCAATGCGACCAAATTTTACAACCCTATCTAGAAGTACCTCTATTAGAAGTTATTTACCCTAAAGATGTACAAAAGTCAACCTCGAATTTGTTAGACCAGACAGCTTATACCCAACCTGCTCTATTTGCCATTGAATATGCTTTGTTCAAATTATGGGAATCTTGGGGAATCAAACCAACTGTAGTCATGGGTCACAGTGTAGGAGAATATGTGGCAGCAACAGTAGCAGGAGTTTTCAGTTTAGAAGATGGTCTGAAATTAATTGCTATGCGGGGACAGTTGATGCAACAGTTACCCTCCGGTGGAGAGATGGTAGCAGTGATGGCCTCAGAATCTGTGGTTACAGAAGTAATAGCAGATTATAGTTCACAAGTGACAATAGCAGCGGTTAATGGACCAGAAAGTATGGTGATTTCTGGAGAGAGTGGAGCGATCGCAACAGTTTGTAGTAAGTTCAAAGCAATAAGAGTTAAGACCAAAAAATTACAAGTTTCCCATGCTTTTCATTCGCCGTTGATGGAGCCAATGTTGGCCGAATTTGCAACAGTAGCTCAGTCAGTCATCTATAATCGGCCGAAAATACCACTGGTATCAAATGTAACTGGTCAAAAAGCAGCAAATGAAGTAACTAAGGCTGAATATTGGGTAAATCATATCCGACAACCAGTAAAGTTTTATCAAAGCATAAAAACATTGCACGAGCAAGGGAATGAACTGTTCTTGGAAATAGGACCGAAACCAATTTTGTTAGGGATGGGACGTAGATGTCTAGCAGGAGATTCAGGAGAATGGTTGCCATCGTTGCGTCCGAAGAAAATCCCCCTCCCGTCCCCCGATCTTCGGGGGAAGACAGAGGATGCTGCGCTTTTGAACGATGAATGGCAGCAAATGTTATTGACTTTAGGAAAGTTGTATGTTAGAGGTATCAAAATAAATTGGTCAGGGTTTGACCAAGGTTATGCTCGTCAGAAAGTAGCATTGCCAACATATCCATTCCAACGACAACGTTACTGGGTAGAAAAAACAGAAAACAAACAGAAACAACAACATCAAAAGTTAGAAAATATTGGTGAGACTCCAATTTTTCAACTACTCACTCAAGGAAACACAGAAACCCTCACTCAACAACTAGAAAGAGCGGTAAATTTTTCACCAGAACAGCTTAAACTTTTACCAGAAATATTAGATGTATTAGCTAAACAACATCAAGAACAATTAACAGCAGTAACTGTAAAAAATTGGTTCTATGAAATTCAATGGAAACCTTTAGCTCAAAGTAACTCAACAACAAACATTCAATTAAGTCATTGGCTGATTTTTGCCGATACTACAGGAGTAGCTGAAAAATTAGCCCAAAAATTACAACAACAGGGTCATGAATATAGCTTAGTTTATAGAGGGGAGAGCTATCAAAAACTAGCAGTAGGAAAATATCAACTAAATCCTAATATTCCCGAAGAATTTGAACAACTGTACCAAGAAATTCAGCAAAATACTCCAACTCCCTCATCAAAGTTAATTCACCTGTGGAGTTTAGACGCTCCTGAATCAAAAGACTTAACCCTGGAGACCCTAGAAAAAACCCAATTATGGGGATGTGGCAGCGTAGTGTATCTGTTACAAACCTTACTCAAAAAGGCAAACACCCCTCAAGTATGGTTAGTAACCCGTGGGTCTCAGTCAGTATTATCCAAAACAGAAAATAATATAACAGGACTAGCAGCATCGCCTCTGTGGGGATTAGGTAGAGCAGTGTCCCTAGAACATCCCCAATTATGGGGAGGATTAGTGGACCTAGACCCACAAGCTCCAGCAGCAGACGAAATAGAAATGCTATGGCAATTATTAGTTAATGAACAAGAAGAAGATCATCTAGCTTTACGGGGAGAAAATACTTATGTAGCTCGTCTGGTAAATCAATCTCCTCCAGAATTTCCTCAACCCCTATCCTTATCATCAGATGGTAGTTACTTAATAACAGGAGGATTAGGAGCGTTAGGACTACATACCGCAGAATGGTTAGTATCTAAGGGAGCTAAAAATATTGTCTTAACTGGGCGTAACGCTCCTTCAGAAAAAATCCAAGAATCAATACAAAAATTAGAACAAACAGGATGCCAGGTCAAGGTTTGGTTAGGGGATATTGCTATAGAAGAAGATATAGCCAAAATTCTGGAGAAGATTCAGACATCAATGCCAAAACTCAAAGGAATAATTCATGCAGCAGGAGTGCTTGATGATGGAACCATACAACAGATGAACTGGGAGCGTTTTGCCAAAGTAATGTCGCCAAAAGTAAGAGGAACTTGGCACTTACATAAATTAACTCAAAATTTGCCATTAGATTTCTTTATCTGTTTCTCCTCAATGGTTTCCCTAATTGGTTCCCCTGGTCAAGGAAATTATGCTGCAGCTAATGCTTTTATGGATGGTTTAGCTGGTTATCGTCGCAGCAGAGGATTATCAGGATTAGCTATTAACTGGGGAGCATGGGCGTCTGGGGGAATGGCTGCTCGTTTAGCAGTGGAGCATCAAAATCGTATTCAGAACAGTGGAATAGGTGAAATAGCTCCCAAAGAAGGAATGTATTCCTTGGACTTACTTTTGGGAAATCAATCTGCTAGGTCACAGGTAGGTGTAATACCAGTAGAGTGGTCGGTATTAGCAGAACATTGGAGTGGTATCACAAAAAGTTCTTTATTACAAGAATTATTAAAAAAGGAAAAGTTGGCAGATAATGATACACTACAGCAGAAAGTAAAAGTAGAAATTTTAGCCAAATTAGAAACGGCCTTAGAAGAGGAACGTCAAGAAATTTTAACCGAACACATTCGAGGGGAAGTAGTTCAAGTACTAGGTTTAAGCTCATCTCAATTACCGGAAATGAATTTAGGGTTTATGGAAATGGGCATGGATTCTTTAATGGCGGTAGAATTAAAAAATCGACTGCAAAATCAACTAGGAACTAACTTACCTGAGACAATAGCGATGGAATACCCAACGATCGCGAAATTGTCCTTACATATAGAGGAATTAATGGCATGGAAGACAACAGAAAATGAGGATACCTCTAATGGCCATAATCAAGCTGATGTATCAGAAATAGATGCTAATGTATTGCCAGTTCTTGAAGATATTTCAGAAGAAGATTTTGAAGCACTAGCAGCTCAACAACTAGAAAAAATTCAGAATATGCTCTAAAATAGGCGAAAGCTAAAAAGATATATATTTTGCTCTATAAGTCAAAAAAATTAGGTTAAGGCTAAAAGTTTATGGAACCGAGTACCAAAAAAGAGCAACTATCATTATCCAAACAAATGTTTTTAGCTTTAAAACAAGCAGAAACTAAGTTGGAGATGATGGAGCGCTCCAGAAGTGAAGCGATCGCCATTATTGGCATAGGGTGTCGATTTCCTGGAAATGCCAACACACCAGAAAGTTTCTGGGAATTGTTATCTAATGGTAAAGACTCTGTTAGAGAGATTCCACAAGAACGTTGGGATATAGATTCTTACTACGACCCAAACCCTGATACTCCAGGGAAAATGTATATCCGTCACGCAGCATTAGTAGAGCAGGTAGATCGGTTCGATCCGCAATTTTTTGGTATCTCCGGCAAAGAAGCACATAGCCTTGACCCACAGCAACGTTTTATTTTAGAAGTAACTTGGGAAGCTTTAGAAAGAGCTGGTATTGATCCCCAGCAATTAGAAAACACTCAGACAGGAGTATTTCTAGGTATCGGTCAAAATGATTATGCTAATTTGGGTTTTAGTCAAGTTGAAAATATTAGCCCTTATGATGCTACAGGAAATGGATTTTGTTTCGCAGCAGGTAGGTTATCTTACTTTTTAGGATTGCAAGGCCCATCAATGGCGATCGATACAGCTTGTTCATCATCTTTGGTAGCTATACATGAAGCTTGTCAGAGTTTACGTCAGGGTGAGTCTAATTTAGCTTTAGCAGGAGGAGTTCAATTAATTCTATCTCCTCAAGTGACAACTGCTCTATCAAAATTAAAGGCTCTATCACCTGATGGCAAGTGTAAAACTTTTGATGCTGCTGCAGATGGTTATGGTAGGGGAGAAGGATGTGGCATTGTCGTACTTAAGCGTTTGTCGGATGCGGTCAAAGATGGGGACAATATCCAGGCTGTAATTCGTGGTTCAGCTATTAATCATGATGGACCGAGTAGTGGACTGACAGTACCTAATAAGCTAGCTCAAGAAAAACTTATTAAGCAAGCTCTCAAAGCAGCCAAAGTAGAACCCGATCAAGTAAGTTATGTGGAAGCTCATGGTACTGGAACTTCTCTGGGAGACCCGATGGAAGTGAGAGCTTTAGCTAGCGTATTTGAGCAAGGACGCAATGGGGAAAATCCATTACACATCGCTTCAGTTAAAACTAATATTGGTCATTTAGAAGCAGCAGCAGGGATAGCAGGTGTGATTAAGGTGGTTCTGCAACTACAATATCAAAAAATTGCTCCTCATTTGCATTTTGTCAATCCGAGCAACTATATTGATTGGGAGAATACCCCTGTAAAAGTACCTACTGAACTCACACCCTGGCAGTCATCAGCAGAGAAAAGAATTGCAGGGGTAAGTTCTTTTGCTATTAGTGGTACCAATGCTCATATTATTTTAGAAGAAGCTTCTAATGAAGTCACAAGTCACAAGTCAGAAGAATCCCCCCTACCCCCCTTTGAAAGGGGGGATGATTTAGTAGAACGTTCGTTGCATTTGTTAACTCTGTCGGCAAAAACAGAAAAAGCTTTAGAAGATTTAGTCAGTAATTATCAAAATTATGTAGAGACGTTTCGCGAAACGTCTCTACAAGGGACATTTCCCGAAACATCCCTACCAGATATTTGTTATACAGCTAATACAGGCAGAGCGCATTTTAATCATCGACTAGCAATTATTGCTTCTGAGCCAAAAGAATTAATAGAAAAACTGGTTGACTGGAACGCTAAGAAAGAAGTAGTAGGAGTATTTTCTGGACAAACAGATGGCGGTAGCAAAAGTCCGAAAATAGCTTTCCTATTCACAGGCCAAGGTTCCCAGTATGTGAATATGGGAAGGCAACTATATGAAACTCAGCTTACTTTCCGTAAAGCTTTAGAGGAATGCGACCAAATTTTACAAGCTTATTTGGAAGTACCTTTATTAGAAGTTATCTACCCTAAAGATGCACAAAAGTCAAGTGTATTAGACCAAACAGCTTATACTCAACCTGCTCTGTTTGCTATAGAGTACGCCCTAGCTAAGTTATGGGAATCTTGGGGGATGAAACCCAATGTAGTGATGGGTCATAGTGTAGGGGAATATGTGGCAGCAACTGTAGCAGGAGTATTCAGTGTCGAAGATGGTCTGAAATTAATCGCCATGCGAGGAAAATTGATGCAGCAGTTACCCTCCGGTGGTGAAATGGTATCTTTGTTAGCATCAGAATCTCAAGTTATAGAAGCTATAGGCGAGTATAGTTCTCAGGTGGCAATAGCAGCAATTAATGGACCGAAAAGTATAGTTATTTCTGGTGAAAGGGAAGGGATAGCAGCCATTTGTAGTAAATTAGAATCTCAAAGAGTAAAAGCCAAAAAATTACAGGTATCCCATGCTTTTCATTCCCCATTAATGGAGCCAATGTTGGCTGAGTTTGCAGCAGTAGCTCAGGAAGTAACTTATAATCAGCCTCGGATATCACTTATTTCTAATGTCACTGGTGAAAAAGTAAGTGCAGAAATCGCTACTCCTGAATATTGGGTGCGTCATGTCCGGCAACCCGTAAAATTTGCTCAGAGTATGAAAACTCTACACGAGCAAGGATATCAGTTGTTCTTGGAAATTGGACCTAAACCGATATTATTGGGGATGGGACGTAGATGTGTATCAGGAGATTCAGGAGTATGGTTGCCCTCGTTACGTCCAGGCAAAATCCCCTTAGAAACGGAGAAGTCAGAGGATACTTCACTTTTGAACAATGACTGGCAACAAATACTTTCAAGTTTAGCACAGTTATATGTACAGGGAGCTAAAGTAGATTGGAGAGGGTTTGACAGAGATTACGTTCGTCAAAAAGTAATCTTGCCAACTTATCCATTTCAGCGAGAAAAGTATTGGATACAAACGACTAATTCTCAAAGTATTTCTGCTAGTAAACTTCATCCTCTAATTAATCGCAAGTTTCAATCTCCATTATCAAAAGATATCTTTTTTGAATCAGAGTTTAGTACCGATGCTCTACCATTTTTAGCAGACCACCAAATATATGAAAAAGTTGTAGTACCTGGTGCCAGTCATATTTCTCTATTGTTAGCAAGTGCCTCATTAACATATTCTGCAACAGGTTGTCAACTGGAGGATATTCTATTTCCCCAAGCATTAGCAATTCCTGAACAAGGAATGCGTAACGTTCAGGTGGCTCTCACCCCACAGGATAGCTTATATTCATTTCAAGTAATTAGTTTTGACAGCTCTGATAGTAATTCTTGGGCAGTCCATGCTACAGGAAAGATTTATCCTACTAATGCTTCGCCAACGCATTCTCTAGAAACCATCGCAGAAATTCAATCCCGTTGTAATCAAAAAATTGAAAGCACAGAAATTTACCAAAGTCTATGGGATAGACAAGTTCAATTACGGCAGAGTTTTAGATGGATACACCAGGTATGGTTAGGAGAAGGAGAAATTCTCTGTCAAATGAAAGTACCTGAAACAATCTTAGATGCTCTTAAGTATCAAATACATCCAGCTCTAATTGACTCATGTTTCCAGTCAGTAGCTGCACTGAACCTCAGTCTTTCTGGTGACCAAAGTGAAACTTTTGTGCCCTTCAGTATTGAAAAGTTTACTTTTTATCAGCGCCCTGAGAATGATTTACTTTGGTGTTATACCCGTGGATTGAAAGAAGGAGCATCAGAAGAAAAACTGCTGAAAGCCGAAATACAATTATTTGACCAAAGTGGAAAATTAGTGGCTGATGTTAGTGGTTTTGAGGGTAGGAAAGCGAACCCCAAAGCATTACTCATGACACTAGATGCAGATTTAAGTGATTGGTATTATGAAATCAACTGGGAACCTCAACCTTTAACAGAAACTGCAAAATCTAGTGAAAATGCTGGTAAATGCTTAGTATTTGCACTTACTGATGAAGATGAATTAGTAGAGTCTATCGGGCAGTCTTTAGAACAAAGAGGACAGAACTATATTTGGGTATCCCCAGGTTCGGAGTATCAGCAATTAAATGCTCAACATTATCAAATTAATCCTACTGTTGCTGAACAATTCTCCAAACTACTCCAAGATAATTCAGATATTCAGGGGATTTTGCACTTATGGAGTCTAAATGAAACTGAAGATTTACAAACAGCTCAAGAACTTGGTTGTGCCACAACTTTACATTTACTGCAAGCTTTAGTTCAAGCTGGATTAAGCAATGTAATACCAATTTGCCTAGTGACTCAAGGGACTCAGAAGATATTCGATGCAGCAGAAGTGGTGCAACCCCAACAAGGAAGTTTATGGGGACTAGGACGTGTTATTAGTTTAGAACACCCAGAATTAAAGTGTTGCCGAATAGACTTAGACCCCACATCAAATTTTGCGGAAATGGTCCCCAGTTTAGTAGA
This sequence comes from Okeania sp. SIO1H4, assembly GCF_010672695.1. NCBI lineage: Bacteria > Bacillati > Cyanobacteriota > Cyanophyceae > Oscillatoriales > Microcoleaceae > Okeania > Okeania sp. SIO1H4. The sequence continues at coordinate 52,029 of NZ_JAAHGB010000015.1, read as the reverse complement.
TGAACTATTTTCTCAAGATAATGAAGACCAAATAGCAATTCGTCAGGGAGTTCGTTATGTAGCAAGATTAGTACGGCAACAAAAGCAGAAAATTAGCTCAGAGGAAGAATTAGGATTAGAAAATCAACCAGTAGAATTGAAGTTGTCTGAATACGGACTGATAGACAAACTCAACTGGCAAGTAATGGAACGCCGTTCTCCACAAGAGAATGAAGTAGAAATTCAAGTCAAAGCAGCAGGTTTAAACTTCCGAGATGTACTCAACTCTTTGGGATTACTGAAAGAGTATTATGCTGAGGTATTAGGTATTACTGATGTATCTCAACTCAATTTTGGGTTGGAATGTGTAGGCGTTATTGCATCTGTGGGAGAAAATGTTTCTCAGTGGCAGGTGGGAGATGAAGTTATGGCTATAGTTCATAATGGATTTAGTAGTTTTGTTACTACCAGTGCCGCTCTAATTATGGCTAAACCGAAAAATATGAGTTTTACGGAAGCAGCAACTTTACCATTGACTTTTGCTACAGCTTACTATGGACTGCAAAATTTAGCGAAAATTCAGCCAGGAGATAAGGTATTAATTCATGCTGCTGCTGGTGGTGTAGGGCAAGCAGCAGTTCAAATTGCACTGGGTGTAGGAGCAGAAGTATTCGCGACAGCAAGTCCTCCAAAGTGGGAATTTCTCAAGTCTATGGGGATAAAGCACATAATGAATTCCCGTACTTTAGATTTTGCGGATGAAATTATGACTATTACTCAAGGACAAGGTGTAGATATAGTCTTAAATAGTTTGAATGGAGATTTCATTGATAAGAGTTTTGTGGTTTTAGGGAAAAAAGGGCGATTTGTAGAAATTGGCAAAATCGGAATTTGGGATAAACAAAAGGTGATGGAGAAACGCCCAGATGCTGAATACTTGCCTTTTGATATTGGACTGATGATCCAACAACAATCAGGTTTAATGGCAGAATTTTCAGAGGAATTAAATCAGCAGTGTCAGTCAGGAAAACTCAAAGCATTATCTTATAAAGTATTCCCGAATACAGAAGTGAAAGCAGCTTTCCGATATATGCAGCAAGGTAAGCATATAGGAAAAGTGGTAGTTTCTCTGCCAGAAACAGGAGATGAGCAAAAATCTATAAAATCTGAAGCCAGTTATTTGATTACAGGAGGTTTGGGAGCTTTAGGGTTAGAAGTAGCCCAATGGATGGTGAAAGAAGGAGCGAAAAATATAGTATTAACTGGGCGTCGGAACCCGAATGAAAAGGCGCAAAAAGTTATAGAAGAATTAGAAGCAGCAGGTGCATCAGTCAGTGTTTTGTTAGGGGATATTTCAACTAAAGAGTCTCTGATGAAAATCTTAGAAGAAATATCTACATCCTTACCTCCACTGAAAGGAATAATTCATGCTGCCGGGGTTTTGGATGACGGAGTATTGCAAAAAATGACCTGGGAGAAATTTACAAAAGTAATGGCTCCCAAGGTTTCCGGAACTTGGTATTTACATAAACTGACTCAGGATTTACCCTTAGATTTCTTTGTCTGCTTCTCCTCCATGGCTTCAATGTTGGGGAATTTTGGCCAAGGAAACTATGCTGCGGCCAATGGCTTTATGGATGCGATCGCTCACTATCGTCGAGGCCAAGGATTACCAGGATTAAGTATTAACTGGGGAGCATGGGCGACAGCAGGAATGGCTGCTCGTTTGGCCAAGGAACATCAAAACCGAATGCAGAGTAGTGGAGTAATGGCCATCGAAGCCGAACCAGGAATGCAAGCATTAGGTTCATTGTTATCAGGGTATCAAAGCCAAGTAGGGGTGTTCCCTGTTAATTGGTCTGAATTTTTTAGGCAGATGCCTGGATTAGCAAAACTCCGATATTTAGAAGCTTTTACCACAAAATCGGTAGAGCAGAATCAGGACAATCGGATTTTAGAGCAGCTAAATGCAGCTTCAGATGGGGAACAAGAACAGCTATTGACTTCTTATCTCCAAAGCAAAATTGCTCACATTATGGGTATGACAGTTTCTCAAATAGAGTTAGAAAAATCTCTAACTATGATGGGACTTGACTCATTGATGGCTGTGGAATTACGAAATCAGATTCAAACTGAGTTAGGGGCGGATATTCCAGCTACCAGATTTATGGAAGGAATAACTATTCAGCTTCTAGCAACTGAAGTTAAGCAACAACTGATGATTCAAACAGATGAAAATCAAACCCTTGAATCAGAAGATCGAGAGCAACTTGATGGAGATAAAGATAATAATTGGATAGAGGTGGAACTATGAATTTAGTTGAATTTTTACAAGATATCTCTCTCAAAGGGGTAAAGTTATGGTGTGATGGAGAAAAATTGCGTACTGGAGGTGCCAAAGAGGTATTAACTCCTGATGTTATTTCTCAACTGAAGCAATACAAAACTCAAATTTTACAATTATTGCAGGAACAGCCAGATATCCTGCAAGTATACCCTCTATCCTATGGCCAAAAAGGTCTCAGATTTTTATGGGAACTAGCTCCACAAAGCTATACTTACAATTTGTCATTTGCCGTTCGGATTTACTCTCAGGTAGAACTGCCTATTTTACAGCAAACTTTTGAAGTGTTACAGAATCGCCATCCAATGCTGCGCAGCACTTTCCCAAAATTGGGTCAAGAAATGGTTAGACAAATACATCAAAATCAACCATTGGACTTCCTGGAGATTGATGCTTCGAGTTGGAATGAGGATGAGTTGTACAAAAATGTGCTGGAAACTCATCGTCTACCTTTCGCCCTGGAAAGCAAGCCAGTCATGCGAATTAGATGGTTTGCCAATCCAGAAAAAGACCATATCCTATTGTTAACAATACATCATATCGCTTGGGATGGTTGGTCTATGAGTTCTATTGTTAAGGAAATACCAGAAATTTACGAAGCTCAAAAAGCTGGTGTTGACATATCTCTGCCTCAAATAGGTTATTACCAAGATTATGTTAGTTGGCAAAGGAATATATTAATAGGAACTGAAGGAGAGCGTCTCTGGAGTTATTGGCAACAAAAGTTGGCAGGAGATTTGCCAGTCTTGAATTTACTTACAGATAAACCACGCCCACCAATACAAACTTATAACGGTGCTGCTTACCCTTTAAAATTACCTAAAGAACTAACTGAGCAACTCAAAGCATTAGCTCAGGAAGCAGGGGCGACTCTTTACATGGTTCTCTTGGCAGCTTTTCAAATACTTCTATCTCGTTACACCAGTCAAGAAGATATTTTAGTCGGTTCTCCTACTTTTGGTAGGTCTAAACCAGAGTTTGTCCCCATTGTTGGTTACTTTGTCGATCAAGTTGTGATGAGGGGAAATCTTTCCGGAAATCCTGGTTTTAAAGACTTTTTGTCTCAGGTTCGTCAAACTGTTATTGAGGCATTAGCTCATCAAGATTATCCCTTTTCTTTGTTAGTACAGCGATTACAGCTAGAGCAAGATTCCAGTCGTTCCCCTCTATTTCAGGCTTACTTTATCTTCCAAAATTTCCAAGGTGCTCAAAATGTGCAAAAGCTGTTATCAAGCCCGAAAAAAACTGTAGTAAATTGGGGAAAATGGGAAGTAGAACCTTTTGCATTAGCTCAGTATGAAAGTCTGTTCGATTTGACATTAGAAATAATGGAAGAAGACTCATCTATACTGGGATTCCTCAAATACAATACAGATATATTTGAAGAGCAGACTATTGCCAGGATGGCTAGTCATTATCAGACTTTGTTAACAGGAATTGTGAATAATCCCCAGGAAAATGTGGGTCAACTGCCTTTATTAGGGGATGTAGAACAGCAGCAGTTACTAGGGGAATGGAATAACACTGCTACGGAATATCCAGAAGATAAATGTATGCATCAATTGTTTGAAGAAAAAGTCAAACAAAGTCCAGATGCCGTAGCATTGATTTTTGGCGATCAACGATTGACTTATAAAGAGTTGAACGAACGAGCAAATCAATTAGCACACTATCTACAAACTTTGGAAGTCAAAGCAGAAGTGCTAGTAGGTTTATGTATTGATCGTTCAATCGAAATGTTAGTTGGACTTTTGGGGATACTGAAAGCTGGAGGAGGTTATGTCCCCATCGATCCTAGTTATCCCCAACAACGGTTGGCTTATATGTTAGAAGATTCTGCTGTGCCGGTATTACTAACAACAGAATCATTATTAGAAATAATACCAGAACATCAGGCTAAAACCGTATGCTTGGATAGGGATTGGCAAGCGATCGCTTCACATTCTCAGGAAAATCTTGAGAGGGTAATTGCTCCAGAGAATCGAGCTTATGTAATTTATACTTCTGGGTCTACAGGTAAACCCAAAGGAGTTGAAATCAACCATTATTCTCTAGTCAATTTCCTAGTATCCATGAATAGTTATCTAGAATTGACTAACTTGGATACTTTTAATGCCATTACTACCATCTCCTTTGATATTGCAGCATTAGAACTTTATCTACCACTAATAGTAGGAGCATCAGTAGCATTAGTTCCTCGTGAAATAGCCATAGATGGCAACAGACTGTTACCCCAGTTATTAGAATCTGGAGCCACAGTCATGCAGGCAACCCCTGCTACTTGGAAAATGTTGTTAACTGCAGGCTTATCAAATCATAAATTAGACGTGAAATTATTGTCTGGAGGTGAAGCTTTACCTGCTGAATTAGCTCATCAACTACTGGAGATAGGCAAGGAACTATGGAATGTTTATGGCCCGACAGAAGCTACAATTTGGTCAACAATTTACAAGGTAGGCGATCGGCTAAAATCAACAAAAAATAGTCATGTAATTACACCAATTGGTCGTCCCATTGCCAATACCGACATTTATATATTAGATAGCTACCTGCAACAAGTCCCCATTGGGATACCTGGAGAACTACACATTGGTGGAACTGGTTTAGCCCGTGGGTATCTCAACAGACCAGAATTAACCCAAGAGAGATTTATCCCCAACCCTTTTGGGAATTTACAAGCCCAGAATCAAAAGTCAAGAATATATAAAACAGGGGATTTAGCTAGATATTTACCTGACGGCAATATTGAGTACCTGGGTAGAATTGATAACCAAGTCAAGATTCGGGGTTTCCGTATTGAACTGGGAGAAATTGAATCAACACTGACTAAGCACCCAGAAGTACAAGAAGCAGTAGTCATTACTCATCCAGATCGCTTGATTGACAAACCACTCATAGCATACATCGTTCCTAACTTCCGAGGTGAAGACCCACATTCTCGTGAATCTATAAATAAAGCACAGAGCGAGCGACTATTATTGTGGCAGCAACTCAGGAATAAGATATATGAACAAACTATAGTTGATGGAGGTGCAAATTTCAATCCTCTTATTTGGAGAGATAGCTATACGGGCGAGCCATTTCCGGAAGAAGATATGTCTCAATGGTTAGATTACACAATTGAACGAATTATCAGTGGTAAACCCGAGCGTGTGTTGGAAATTGGTTGTGGTACTGGGATGTTGCTATTCAAGATTGCTCCCCACACTTCTAAATATTATGGTATAGATATTTCCGACAAAGCTATTTCCTATATTGAGGAACAATTAAAAACCCTAGAGGGAGATTGGTCTCATGTACAAGTCTACAACCAACCTGCCAATGATCTTAAAGCCTTAGAGAAAGAATCTTTCGATGCTGTAATTCTGAACTCAGTTATCCAGTATTTTCCTAGTATTGAATATTTAGTAGGGGTATTGGAAAATGCAGTCAAATTAGTGGCACAGGGTGGCACGATCTTTATCGGAGATGTGCGGAGTCTACGACTACTAGAAACATTCCATACCGATCTATTATTGAGCCAAGCTACGGACGAGGAAAAAGTAGAAGATTTATGGCAGCGGGTACAAAAAAAATTAAAACAAGAAGAGGAACTGGTAATTGATCCAGAGTTTTTCCAAGCGCTACAGCAGTATTTACCCCAAATTAGTCAAGTAGAGATTCAGCTCAAACGTAGTCGTGCTGATAATGAGATTACCAAGTTCCGGTATGACGTGATTCTTCATATAGAAAAAGAAGTTTTGTCCCCTAGTTGCAGCCCTCAATTTTTGAACTGGCAACAGGAGGAATTGACATTATCATCTGTCCAGCAAATTTTGGCACAAAAACAGCCAGAGATGCTCATAATTAAAGATGTTCCCAATGCACGCCTCCAAACCCAAGTAAAACTCAATCAACTCTTGACAAGAAAAAATGAATTTGTTAAGGTTGAGGAATTACGCAAAGCTTTACCAAAAAACACCCCAGAAAAAGGGATAGAACCTGAAGATTTTTGGAATTTGGATGATGAGTTGGCTTATAAAAGCTACATTACTTGGTCAGCTCTCAATTCCGATTGCTACGATGTTGTCTTTTGGCAAAAATCATCTGCACCAATAAATAATGGATTACCCCTACTACCAACAGAAAATAGGGAGCAAAAACCTTGGACTGTTTACAGCAATAATCCTTTACAGAGTAAATTATCTCAGCAGCTAGTTCCTAAACTACGCACTTTTATGGAACAGGTACTACCTCAGTATATGGTTCCATCAACTTTTGTGTTGTTAGACTCCCTACCATTAACACCCAACGGTAAAGTAGACCGGAAAAAGTTGCCCAACCCCGACATTAATCGTTCTCATACTGAATATGTCGTACCTAAATCTGAAACAGAACAACAGATTGCTAAGGTTTGGCAAGAAGTGCTGAAACTAGAAAAAGTAGGCATTCACGATAATTTTTTTGAAGTAGGCGGAAACTCTTTACTCTTGATACAGGTAAGTGGTAAACTTAAAGAAATATTTAAAATAGAGCTGCAAGTAGTAGAACTTTTAAAATATCCAACTATTTATTATTTGAGTCAGCATATAAAAGGTGAAAGTATTAGTAAAACTGATAGCGAGGAAGCACGAAATATTCGTGATACTAACTTAAAAGAAGGTAAAAGCATGATGAAACAAAGACTTGCACGGAGACAAAAACATCGTTCTCGCTATCAATTCAAAGATTAATTATGCTGATTTATTATTTCATTTTATTTAATTAATTCTCGAACAAAATAGCTAGTTAATTAATGTATTAAAAAATATAAAAAAATGAATCCACAAGATGAAGAAAATTTAATAGACGATTTAGGGATAGCAGTTATTGGTATGTCTGGTCGTTTTCCACAATCTGAAGACACCGATAAATTTTGGCAAAATCTTCAGGATGGCGTTGAATGTATCTCTTTTTTTTCAGAGGAAGAATTACTAGAATCTGGTGTAAAAGCAGAATTACTAAATAATCCTAACTATGTAAAAGCCCGTGCTATGATGTCGGACATTGATATGTTCGATGCAAGTTTCTTTAGTTATAGTCGCAAGGAAGCTGAATGTATAGATCCACAACAACGTTTGTTTCTTGAATGTGCTTGGGAAGCTATAGAAAAAGGTGGTTACGATCCAGATACCTATGAAGGTTTAATAGGAGTTTATGCTGGAAGTGGCATGAACCACTACTTATTGAAGAATCTTTATCCAAGTCTTGATTACGATAATCAATTGAACTCTTATCAATTAATGATTAATAGTGATAAAGACTTCTTGGCAACTCGTGTCGCTTACAAGTTAAATTTAAGAGGACCAGCAGTCAACGTTCAAACTGCTTGTTCAACCTCATTGGTTGCTGTCCATACAGCTTGTCAAAGTTTACTCAATGGTGAATGCGATCTAGCTCTGGCAGGTGGAGTCTCTATCCAACTTCCCCAAAAATCTGGGCACTTATATCGAGAGGGGATGATTTTCTCTCCTGATGGCCACTGTCGAACTTTTGATGCTCAAGCCAAGGGGACAATAACAGGTGATGGTGTGGGGGTCGTACTTCTCAAGCGCCTCAATAACGCGATCGCGGATGGTGATTCTATCCAGGCCATAATCAAGGGATCGGCAATTAATAATGATGGTTCCTTGAAAGTCGGCTACACTGCACCTAGCATAGAAGGTCAAGCAGCAGTTATTGCCGAAGCTCATGCTGTTGCAGGAATAGATCCAGAGACAATTTCATATATAGAGGCTCATGGCACAGGGACAGAGTTGGGAGACCCGGTGGAAATTGCAGCTCTGACTCAAGCTTTTAAGTATAGCACAGAAAAGAAAGGTTTCTGTGCCATTGGTTCCCTAAAAAGTAATATGGGTCATTTAGATGCAGCGGCAGGAGTAGCAGGACTGATAAAAACTGTTTTAGCTCTCAAACATAAATTAATACCACCAACCCTACATTTTGAAGAACCTAACCCTCAAATAGATTTTGTTAATAGTCCTTTATATGTTAATGCCACTCTTTCCGAATGGAAGACTAATGGAACTCCTCGTAGAGCGGGGGTTAGTTCCTTTGGTATTGGAGGCACAAACGCTCATATAATCTTGGAAGAAGCTCCAGAACAAATTAAACAAGAAAATTCTCCAGAGCGTCCAACTAATCTATTAACTCTCTCAGCAAAAACTTCAGAAGCACTGACACAACTGGTAGCAAATTATCAAAATTATATAGAAACTAATCAGGAATTAGAAATTGCAGACATTTGCTACACTGCAAACACAGGACGTAAACATTTCAAGCATCGTCTAGCTACTATTGTAGAAAACCAGCAACAGCTACTAGAAAAACTCAAATCCTACCAACTACAAGAACCAGTAACACAACTATATTCTGGAGAGTCGCCAAATAAGATCGTAAAAACAGCATTCCTATTTACAGGTCAAGGTTCCCAGTATGTAGATATGGGAAGGCAACTGTATGAACAAGCACCCACTTTCCGTCAAGCTTTAGACGAATGTGACCAAATTTTACAACCCTATCTGGAAGTACCTCTATTAGAAATCATATATCCTAAAGATGCACAAAAGTCAACTTCCGATTTATTAGATCAAACAGCTTATACCCAACCTGCCCTATTTGCCCTGGAATATGCTCTATTCAAATTATGGTCTTCATGGGGAGTCAGACCAGATGTAGTGATGGGACACAGTGTAGGAGAATATGTAGCAGCAACAGTAGCAGGAGTATTTAGTTTAGAAGATGGTCTGAAACTAATAGCCATGCGAGGAAAGTTGATGCAAAAGTTACCCTCCGGAGGTGAGATGGTATCAGTAATGGCATCAGAATCTCAAGTAACAGAAGCCATAAAAGAATATAGTTCCCAAGTAACAATAGCAGCAGTTAACGGACCAGAAAGTATAGTAATTTCAGGTGAGAGTGCAGCCATAGCCAAGATTTGTAGTGAATTTGAATCTGTAGGAGTCAAGACCAAAAAACTACAAGTATCTCATGCTTTCCATTCCCCATTGATGGAACCAATGTTAACAGAATTTGGAAGAGTAGCCAAAGAAATCACCTATACCCGACCCAAAATACAACTAATATCAAACGTTACGGGAGAAGAAGTAGATGATGGTATTGCTTCAGCAGAATATTGGGTAAATCATGTACGTCAACCAGTAAAGTTTGTCCAAGGGATGGAAACTTTGCACAAACAAGGTGCTGAAATCTTCCTAGAAATAGGACCAAAACCGATACTGTTAGGTATGGGTCGTGAGTGTCTCATGGGAGAAAAAAAAGTATGGTTGTCCAGTTTACGTTCGGGGAAACCAGACTGGTTACAAATGCTGCAAAGTTTAGGGGAATTGTATGTCCGGGCAATAAAAATTGATTGGTTAGGATTCGATCAGGATTATTCCCGTAATAAGGTAGAGTTACCTACATATCCTTGGCAACGAAAAAGCTATTGGATAAAAGATACTCGTCAACAGACAACTCAAGACAAAAAGAGCATAACATCTGTAGAAAAAGTCAAACTTGATGGAGCAAATATCCAGTCACAGGAAGTACAAAGGGACACAGACCAGATAATATTACAGCAGCCAAAACTAAGGTTATCAGCTCCAGAATCACTAGATGTAGAAAATACTGCGCCAGTTATAGAAGCCAACACGAAAATGAAATTGGCTCAGTTGCCAGTTCAAGGACAACCTGCTGCTGGTGTTGAAGAAAATATAACCAAATTGAGTAGCTTTAATATAGATTTGACTCAAATTAAAGAAACCCTCAAAAAAAGTCTAGCAGAGGCATTGTATACAGATATCAGTGAAATAGAAGAAGACAAAAAGTTTGTAGATTTAGGTTTAGATTCTATTGTTGGAGTAGAATGGATAACTGAAATCAATAAAACTTACAACTTAAATATAAAGGCCACTAAACTATACGACTATCCTACCTTATTAGATTTCGCAAAGTATATCGCTGATACCCTATTAACTCAAGGTAAAAATCTTGATGGGTCGCGATCGCCATCTGCCCAAACTGGAACAACTATCAGTAACCAATCTCTAAAATTAACTGACTCCCAGAACAATTTCTTACAAATCAAAGAAACTTTGAAGCAACAATTAGCGGAAGCCTTGTATGCGGATATCAGTGAAATAGAAGAAGACAAAAAGTTTGTGGATTTAGGTTTAGATTCTATTGTTGGAGTAGAATGGATAACTGAAATCAATAAAACTTACAACTTAAATATAAAAGCTACTAAACTATACGACTACCCTACCTTATTGGATTTCGCCAAACATATTACCCAGGAAATTTATTCTACAGGAGGAAGTAAATTCCCCACAGAGCATAAAGAATCTATTCAAAAAGATTATTTACCTGGAAATTCACAAGCACAAATCAAAGAAAAATTACGCTCAATATTGAGTAGAGTAGCTAATGGAGAATTAACAGTCCAGGAAGGAAATAAAATGATTCAACAAGTCAAGAATCAACAGGACTTACGCAAAATATGAAAATATACGCCACTTGTAGGGATTTAATGCCGTTAACTCCTACTAGATATGGTGACTATGACTAAGTCCTGATCGAGTAAAAATTATGATTTTTCAGGAGAATGAATATTATGAACAAAGAACAAATATTTAATATAATCAAAAAACATACTTGTGAAATAGCACCAGAATTAGAAAGAGTACCTCTATCACCAACTGATAGTCTAAAAAATTTAGGCATTGATTCAGTAAGTAGGGCAGAAATTATAATGATGGTCATGGAAGACTTATCCTTAAATATTCCACGCATAGAATTAGCAGGAGCCAACAATCTAGGAGAACTGGCCGATATATTTGCCAGCAAATTATAAGCAGTGAATCATGGGAATTAACAAAACTAGAGGGCTTATCAATGAGCAACATAGAGATAACAGGTATGGGCATTGTTACTTCCATTGGTCAAGGAATTGCTACTTTTAAAGAAGCTCTGTTATCAGGGAAAACTCAATTTGCTTATTTAAAACAGCCTGGACGTGAAAGCGTCAAACCATTTATTGGTGGCGAAATTCCCGATATTGAAACCAGAACCCTATTTCCTGAGTATAGTGGACTTTTGCGCGCTGCTACTAAGAGCGCCCAAGTAGCAACAGTAGCCGTCGCTGAAGCCTGGCAAGATGCTCAACTCACCTCCAGCCAAGTTAACCCAGAACGAGTAGGATTAGTTGTAGGTGGTTCAAACTTACAACAACGTTATCAGCAAGAAATCTGGCAACGTTATAATTCACGTCAGGAGTTTATACGACCAACTTATGGACTGACGTTTTGGGATACAGATATATTGGGTCTGATTTCCCAGTGTTTTCAGATTCAAGGCGAGGGATATAGTGTAGGAGGAGCTTCCGCTAGTGGAGGAGTTGCTATAATTCATGCTGCCCGTCAAATTTTAATGGGGAATAGTGATATTTGCATTGCCTTGGGAACTTTATCCGATCTATCAGGGTATGAATTACAAGCACTGATGAATTTAGGAGCAATGGGAAGCGAACGTTTCGCCGATCGCCCAGACCTTGCTTGTAGGCCATTTGACCAAGACCATGATGGCTTTATTTATGGAGAAGGTTGTGGAGTAGTTATTTTAGAAAGCACTGACCACGCTCGACAACGGGGCGCTAAATCCCATGGTCAACTTAAGGGTTGGGGATTTGCTTTAGATGGGAACCGTAGTCCTGAACCTTCCCAAAAAGGTGAAGAGCGGGCTATAAATACTGCTTTAGCCATGGCAGACCTTCAACCAGAGAGTATTGATTATGTGAATACCCACGGTACTGGTTCTCCCCTTGGTGACAAAACAGAAGTGGGAGCTTTAAAATCTGCGGGACTTCAGCATTGCCTACTCAACTCAACAAAATCTTTAACTGGACACTGTCTAACTGCTGCTGGTGTAGTGGAAGCGATCGCCACTATATTACAAATGAAATTTGGTTTTTGTCATCCTACCAAAAATTTAGTCAATCCCATTGATACCAGTTTAAATTGGGTGAAAGAAACTTCTGTTCAAGCTGAGATTAAATATGCGATCAGCAACAGCTTTGGTTTTGGGGGAATTAATACAGCTTTATTAATAGCACAGGAGTAGATTTATGCCAAAAGTTGGAATTGAAGCACTAAATGTATATGGGGGTTCAGCTAAAATAGATGTGCGAATGTTGGGGCAAGCACGTCAGTTAGACATGACTCGCTTCGATAATCTGATGATGAAAGAGAAAGCAGTTGCGATGCCTTTTGAAGACCCAGTTTCTTATGCTATTAATGCAGCCAAACCTATTATTGATGGCCTCAGCAATCTGGAAAAGCAACAAATTAAAATGGTGATAACTTGTACTGAATCTGGCATTGATTTTGGCAAGTCTATCAGCACTTATATTCAGGATTATTTGGGGCTAAGTCGTAACTGCCGAATGTTTGAGATTAAGCAAGCTTGCTACGCAACTACAGCAGGTTTACAGATGGCATTCAACTTGATTTTGTCCCAAACCTGTCCAGGGGCTAAAACTTTGGTGATAGGAACTGATATATCCCGGTTTATTGTGACAGAGGGAGGAGAAGCTATCAACGAAGATTGGTATTTTGCCGAATCAAGTAGTGGTGCTGGAGCAGTGGCGATGTTAGTCAGTGATGTTCCTAAAATTTTCCAAGCTGATGTAGGATGTAATGGTTACTATGGCTATGAAGTCATGGACACTTGTAGACCAAACCCCAACTCAGAAGCTGGAGATGCAGACTTATCATTGCTATCTTACCTAGATTGTTGTGAAAATGCCTACCAGCATTATCAAGAACAGGTAGAAGGGGTAGATTATCAAGAAACTTTTGATTACTTGAGCTTTCATACTCCCTTTGGAGGTATGGTTAAAGGCGCTCACAGAAGTATGATGCGTAAGTTCAAAAGAGCAAAACCTGCCGATATAGAAGAGGACTTTCAGAAACGGGTAATGCCAGGATTAGTCTACTGCCAACAGGTAGGGAATATCATGGGAGCGACGGTGTTTTTATCCTTAGCTAGCATGATTGACAATGCAGATTTTAGCAAACCCCGACGAATAGGTATATTCTCTTATGGTTCCGGTTGTTGTTCGGAATTTTATAGTGGAGTTGCCTTTCCACAAGGAAAAGAAATTCAAGATCAACAAAATATTGGATATCACTTAGCCAGTCGCTATTCCTTAAATATGGAAGAATATGAGCAGTTACTGAATTATAGTTCGAGAGTTGCCTTTGGCACTAGAAATGTAACTTTAGATTACGAACTATTCCCTGGTGTGTGGAAACAAATTGAAGGTAAAGGTCGCTTAGTGCTGAAAAGAATCAAGGAATTTCACCGAGAATATGAATGGGTATAGTTTCAATAATTAACAATTAATAATTACCTCTTTTTATAAAGAAGAGGATTGGGTAAAAGTGAATTTTTGATTTGTTTTCCATGAATGGAGAGGGTTTATACCTTTAAAATAACTCAACAAATCAAAAAAAAAAGTTAAATTCAAATACAAAGGAGATAAAACTCATGAGACAAGAAAATTTAGGACAATTAAAAGAAGAGTATCAAAAAAAAGGATACTGTCAAATCAGAGAATTCTTTAATGCTTCCGAAATTAAAAAACTTGAAGAAACATTAGAAACTGCCAAGGAAAAAAGTGAAGTTTCTAAAGAAAAAGTAACATTAAAGATAGGTAAATATGAGAATATTGATACAAAAGACCATGCTTATGATTTAATCAAATATGACTTTGTGTCTTCATTAATAAAAAGTAAGTTGCCTTTTTTGAATGAACTCACGGGCAAAAAAATAATGATCATGCACAATGCCTTTTTTTCTGTTGAACCTAATCAGAAAGGATTAGGATGGCACGTCGGAGTTGGTTCATTTTCATTTACAAAAATGGATGACTTTGGTGCATCAATATGGATTCCTTTAGATGAAATAACTAAAGAATATCGAGGCGGAATGCAATATGTTCCTCTAGATGCTTTTCCGGGGAAATTTCTTTACACTATTCATGATTTACATTTAAGAAATAATATCAAGTGGGATGAATCAAAAGGGGATTTGAATGAATATGTAGCTGGTGCCAATACTATTATGAATAAAATCACAGAAGATGTAATAGATTATACGATTGAAGATGATTATGAAGAAGACCAGTATAAAGTTGGCGATGTACTTTTCTTTAACAAATATGTATTACATCGTTCAGTCCCTTTAAACCCTGGCTTACATAAAATCCGACGTGCTTTTGTGATTCGACTTGTAGATTATGATACTCGGGTAGATGAGGAACGTTTGGGCTTGTTTTCAACATATACTCAATTGCATTCTAGATTCTATAAAACACTACCTCGTTACAATAAAGATAGTGTTTTGGTTATGGTTTCCCGTTCAATTAAGCAGGGGTTAAAATCTCCCTATTTACGAGATATACCTTACGTTCAAAAAACATTATCAGAAAGAATTGCAGATGAATCTGAAAATATTTTGGAAGGTGAAAATACTTTAAGAGCAGATAACTTTGATGTTAATTTGGCTGAACTTAAAGCTAGTCTAAAAGAAAGTTTAGCAGAAGCTTTGTATGCAGATATTAGTGAAATAGAAGAAGACCAAAAATTTGTTGATTTAGGGTTAGATTCTATAGTCGGAGTTGAATGGATAGCAAGCATAAATGCAACTTATAATTTAAACATGAAAGCTACCAAATTATATGATTATCCGACTTTATTAGATTTAGTCCAATATATTAGTAGTGAAATAAAGCCTTCTCAAAATGGCAATAAATTGTCTCAGGGCAATCAAATTACTTCAAAAGAAGCTCCAATAAATCAAGACTTACCTGCACAATCGCAGGAAGACGTAAGACAAAAAATACGCTCAATCCTGAGTCAAGTAGCAAGTAAAAATTTAACTGCTCAAGAGGCAAATCAAATAATTGCCAAAATCAAACAAGGAAAATAACCTAATCCTTTAGTCCCCACAAAAATCAATGAATTTCATCGATAATATAAATTTATAGCTATGGACTACTATCAAACCCTAAAAGTTAATTATCAGCCTGCTGTACAAAGAATTCAGATATATCGACCTGACGCTAACAATAGCATTAATCCCGAACTAGCCCAAGAATTATTGTTAGCTTTACAAGCTGCTGAAGCAGAAGAAACAGTTAAAGTAGTGATTCTAGAAGGACTACCTGATGTGTTTTGTACGGGGATGGATTTTCAAGAAGTAGCAGATGGAAGGGAACTTGATCCAAAACAGAATATGCACAGTTACTACAACATCTTGAAACAGATGTATCAAAGTAGCAAAGTGATTTTATCAAGAGTCCGTGGGAGGGTGCAAGCAGGAGGTGTGGGTTTGGTAGCAGCTAGCGATATAGTTGTTGCGGATCAAACTGCTACCTTCGTTTTATCTGAACTTTTATTTGGCTTGTTACCTGCTTGTGTATTGCCATTTTTGATTCGTCGAGTAGGGTTCCAAAAAGCTCAACGTTTATCACTAACAACTCAACCAATTTCAGCATCAGAGGCTTATAACTGGGGGTTAGTTGATGAATATAATGAGGATACTAATAAGTCAATTAATCAATATATTCGACGTCTAAGATATTTAGAATCATCCGGAGTCAAAGAGTTAAAAGACTTGATGAATAAATTATGGATTATTCAAGAAGAAACTCAAGATTTAGTTGTAAATACGTCTTGTAGTATGATGGTAAAACCTGCTTTTCGCGAAAAAATTAGACTATTTATACAAGAGGGGGTGTTTCCATGGCAAAGTTGAATTTTAATCAGGACTCAGTTAAGGGTAATTCTAAGGCACAACTGGTGGAGTTGGGAAATGGTGTTGTTCAAATCACTATGAATGATGAGGAGAACAGAAATAATTTTTCCCAGGAAATGGTGACAGGATTATTTCAATGTTTTCAAGCAGTTAGAGAGAATAAGAACTATAAAGTAGTTATATTGGCAGGAACTAATAATTACTTTGGCACTGGTGTTAGTGGCGAACAGTTAATGTCAACTTTTCAAACAGAAGATAACTTTTCTGTTGAGAAAATTACTGAGCTATTAACTTTGGCACTAAATTGTCCGATACCTGTTATTGCTGCTATAGAAGGTCACGCATTAGGCGGTGGTTTTGCTATAGGTTTATATGCAGATTTACTTGTGCTGAGTCAAGAAAGTTTTTATGCCAGTAACTTTCTGAAATATGGTTTTATTCCTGGAGCTGGAGCAGTATTTATATTACTTAAAAAGCTAGGGTTAGAACTAGGACAAGAAATGGTGTACACCGCCCGCAATTATCGTGGGAAAGAATTAGAAAAGCGGGGAATTCCTTTTCCAGTTTTACCTAGAAAGGAAGTGCTAAAGTTTGCCAGAAAAATTGCTAATGAAATAGCAGAAAAACCAAGGTTGTCTCTAGTTACTTTAAAGAAATACTTAATTTCAGATATTAGAAAAAAATTACAAGAGGTGCTTCCCAAAGAAGTAGAAATGCAAGAAATAACCTTTAATCAACCTGAGGTGAAAAATTTGATTCTATCAAGTTTTGCAGGAGGTGAAGGTAATAAACAGGAATCATTTGATAAGAAGCAGAGTCAGTTAACAGAAGAAGAAAATATCTTATATCAATTACAGTCTGGTAATATTTCCTTAGAAAATGCAGAAACGCTACTTCTAGAAATGACTGAAGAAAAAATACCAGAAACAGTTCAGGATGTAAAAGCGATCGCTCCTGAAAATTATGATGAGTTATTATCTGAGGAATTGTTATCTTTGGTAAGTGCTGGAGAAATATCTTTAGAAGCAGCAGAAAATTTATTATTAGAAGTAGTAGAACCAGAAGAGAACACAGAAAAATTATTAAATCAGTTACAATCAGGTGAGATTTCTTTGGAGAATGTAGAGTCAATTCTGTTAGGTTTAGATGAGGGAAAATCGCCAGCTAAAACGACAACTCAAAAAAAAATAGATAACTATGAAAATAAATCGGTAAATACGGATAATTATGATGACTTATTATCTGAAGAATTATTGTCTTTGGTAAGCTCAGGAGAAATATCTTTAGAAGCAGCAGAAAATTTATTATTAGAATTAGAAGTAGTCAAACCAGAAGATCATACAGAAAAATTATTAAATCAGTTACAATCAGGTGATATTTCCTTGGAGAATGTAGAATCAATTCTGTTAGGTTTGGATGAGGGAAAATCGCCAGCTAAAACGACAACTCAAAAAAAAATAGATAACTATGAAAATAAATCGGTAAATCCTGATAATTCAGAAGAATTGTTATCATTGTTAAGCTCAGGAAAAATCTCATTAGACGCAGCAGAAAATTTATTATTAGAAGTAGCACCAGAAATTAAAACAGATGTTAGTGAAGGGCTTAACTCTGGTAACAATGATATAGCGAACACAGATATAGCAATTATTGGAATCTCATGTCGATATCCAGGAGCAAATAACTGGCAAGAATTTTGGGAAAATTTAAAGAATGGAGTTGATAGTGTAACAGATCCACCTCCTGGAAGATGGGAAGAAAAGAATTGGTATAATCCAGATCCAGAGAATCCAGGTACTGCCTATTCAAAGTGCGCTGGTTTTTTAGAGGAAATTGATAAATTTGACCCCTTATTTTTTAAAATTTCTCCCGAAGAAGCTCAGTTTGTCGAGCCTCAACAAAGAATATTTTTAGAAGAAGCTTACCATGCTATAGAGGATGCTGGATATGCTACTGATTCTCTCAAAGGTGAAAAGTGTGGAGTATTTGTGGGAGCATCAACAGGTGATTATCTCAAGTTATTGTCAATTGCTGGATTAGAGACTCATCGGTTTGTACTAACAGGAAATATTCTGTCTCTTGTACCAGCAAGAATTGCCTACTTCCTTGACTTGAAAGGGCCAGTAGCAACTATTGATACCTCTTGTTCGTCCTCATTAGTCGCTATTCATCAAGCTTGTGAAAGTATACAGAGAGGGGAAAGCGAAATGGCGATCGCTGGAGGTATTTCTATTTGTGCAACAGCAGACTTCCAAATAGCCTCAAGTCAGTTTCAAATGATATCCCCTGATGGACGTTGTAAAACTTTTGATGCTTCAGCGTCAGGTACAACTTGGAGCGAAGGTTGTGGCGTTATCTTGTTAAAAAGCTATAGTCAAGCAGTTCAAGACAACGATCTTATTTATGGAGTTATCAAAGGAACGGGGGTAAATTATGATGGTAATACTAACGGAATTAGTGCCCCTAGCAGTCAATCTCAAGCTAGTTTAGAAGCAGCAGTTTATCAGAAGTTTGGCATTAATCCAGAAACTATTAGTTATGTAGAAGCTCATGGTACGGCAACACCTCTGGGAGATCCAATAGAAGTAGAAGCTTTAACAGAAGCCTTTTCTAAGTGGACGAAGAAGAAGCATTTTTGTGCGATCGGCTCGGTCAAAAGTAATATTGGCCATGCCTCAACTGCTGCTGGAGTTTCTGGTTTGATCAAGACGATTTTGTGTCTCAAAAACCAAAAATTAGTACCGTCGTTACATTTTGAGCAACCAAACCCACATATTGACTTTGAAAATAGCCCTTTTTATGTTAATACAGAATTAAAAGATTGGGAAGTTTCAGCAGGAGAACCAAGGAAAGCCGCAGTTAGTTCTTTTGGTTTTAGCGGTACTAATGCTCATATTGTTATAGAAGAAGCTCCTAGTGAAGTCAGAAGTCAGAAGTCAAAAGTCAGAAGTGAAGAATATTTAGAACGTTCTCTGCATTTGTTAACTTTATCGGCGAAAACAGAAAATTCTCTAAAAGATTTAGTCAGTAGTTATCAAAGTTATTTAGAAACTAATGTAGAGACGTTTCGCGAAACCTCCCTACATGATATATGTTATACAGCTGCTACAGGTAGAACCCATTTTAATCATCGACTAGGAGCGATCGCATCCGAACCTCAAGAATTAATAGAGAAACTGCTAGAGTGGAAAACTCAGTCAGAATTAGTAGGAGTATTTTCAGGCGAGACAAATAAGCAAAGTCAGAAAATAGCATTCCTATTTACAGGTCAAGGCTCCCAGTATACAAATATGGGAAGGCAACTGTATGAACAAGCACCGACTTTCCGTCAAGGTTTAGACGAATGCGACCAAATTTTACAACCCTATCTGGAAGTACCTCTATTAGAAGTTATTTATCCTCAAGATACACAACAGTCAACTGCCGATTTATTAGATCAAACAGCTTATACACAACCAGCACTATTTGCCATAGAATATGCTCTCTTTAAATTATGGCAATCATGGGGAGTGAAACCAGATGTAGTAATGGGGCATAGTGTAGGAGAATATGTAGCAGCAACAGTAGCAGGAGTATTAAGTCTGGAAGATGGTCTAAAATTAATAGCTATGCGGGGTAAGTTGATGCAACAGTTACCCTCTGGTGGTGAGATGGTATCGGTAATGGCATCAGAATCTCAGGTAATGGAAGCTATCAAAGAATATAGTTCCCAAGTAACAATAGCAGCAGTTAACGGACCGAAAAGTATAGTAATTTCCGGAGAGGGTGGAGCGATCGCTAAGATTTGTAGTGAATTGGAAGCAGCGAAAGTGAAGACTAAAAAACTACAAGTATCCCATGCTTTCCATTCCCCATTGATGGAACCAATGTTAACAGAATTTGCAGCAGTAGCCAAAGAAATTACCTATAATAAACCGCAAATACCAATAATATCAAATGTCACTGGTACTGAAGTAGGTACAGAAATAACTACTGCTCAATATTGGGTAGATCATGTTCTGCAACCAGTAAAATTTGCCCAGAGTATGAAAACTCTAGAAGAGCAAGGATATCAAACCTTCCTGGAAATCGGACCAAAACCAATATTGTTGGGCATGGGCAGACGATGTGTAACAGAAGATGTAGGAGAATGGTTGCCATCATTGCGTCCGGGAGTAGATGAATGGGAACAAATACTATCAAGTCTGGGACAATTGTATGTCAAAGGAGTAAAAATAGATTGGTTAGGATTTGACTCAGACTATAGTCGTCAGAAAGTGGCATTGCCGACTTATCCATTCCAACGAGAAAGATGTTGGATAGAAACCAACAACAAGTTCAACTTCTCGCCTCAACAACAGTTTTCCAAAGGCCAAAACTTCCATCCACTACTAGGTCAAAAGCTAAATTGTGCCAGCGAACAACAAATATTTGCATCACAAATAGGGGAAAATTCACCCAACTATTTGAGTTACTATCGAATATTTGATCGAGCATTATTTCCGGCAACAGGCTACCTAGAAATAGCAATGGCAGCAGGAAATCGCCAATTAAAAACACCCCAAATAGTAATAGAAGATTTAAGCATCAGTAAGGGATGGACACTACCACCAGGAGAATTAACAAATGCCCAAACCATTCTGACTCCACTAGACAATCAAAGCTACCAATTCCAAATATTTTCTCAACAACAAAATCAAGAGGAACAGAAATGGAAACTCCATGCTACAGGAAAAATCCGAACTGCTCAAACAGATACAACTCCTACTAAAGTAGATTTAGAAAAATATAAAGCTGAGTGTAGTCAATCAATAGAAGTTGAACAACATTATCAACAATGTCAGAAATTAGGGATTGATTATGGCAGCAATTTCCAAGGTATCTACGAGTTATGGTATGGAGAAAACCAAGCATTAGCTCAGATTAAATTACCCCAAGAATTGATAGCACAAACAATTGATTATCAGTTCCATCCCGCATTATTAGATGCAGCTTTGCAGATAATTGTTCATGCACTGCCAGAAGTAGACAGCGATCTAACCTATCTGACAGTCGGGATAGAACAGTTCAAAATATATGGTAGTCCTGGGCTTTCCTTGTATGCTTGCGCATCGGCGATCGCTGTAGTGGAAAGTGAAAAAAGTTTAACCGCTCAAGTGACGCTAGTGACTCCAGAAGGAGAAATTATTGCCACAGTCGAAGGTTTACAAGTCAAACTGGCGAATCAACAGACTATACTAGGAACAGAAGTAGAAATCAGTAATTGGTTGTATGAAGTAGAATGGAGATCCAAAGGTCTTTTGGGCAGATTGCTACCACCTGCTTTCTTGCTCGATCCCGTAGAAGTTTCCCAAAAATTAACTCCTAGCTTTAAAGAATTAGTAAGCCAGGTAGATAATACTCAGACCTCAGAAATAGAAAGGAACCTGGAAGAATTAAGCGTAGATTATATAGTGCAAGCTTTGCTATCAATGGATTGGTCTTATAAGCCAACAGAGAGCTTTGACTTGGAGGCCGTAGTTCAACGTTTAGGTATAGTTCCGAGTCAGCGACGATTATTTGGGCGTCTGCTACAAATCTTAGAAGAAGTAGGAATACTTAAGTACGACCAACAGCAATGGCAGGTACAACAAACCCTAGAAAAAGTCAACCCTAGCGAACAAAGCCAGAGTTTACTGAATCAATATCCAGAAGCAGAAGCAGCATTAACACTCTTAAACCGTTGTGCATCTCAACTCCGTGGAGTCCTCAAAGGAGCAATAAATCCCCTAGAACTGGTGTTTCCGAAAGGGGATTTGACGGCAGCTACCCAAGTCTATCAAGACTCAATTGTAGCCAAGGTGATGAACACGATAGTACAAAAAACCATCGCTCAAACTATTGAGGATTTACCCCCTAGCAGAGGGATTCGGGTGTTGGAAATTGGAGCGGGAACAGGAGAAACTACAAGTTATATTCTGCCCCATCTAAATCCTAATCAAACAGAATATATATTCACTGATATTGATGGCATACTTACCAGACAAGCTCAACAGAAATTCCAGGATTATAAATTCCTAGACTATCAAACCTTAGATATAGAGGTAGAGCCAAGTAGTCAAGGATTTGCATCTCATCAATATGATGTAATTATTGCAGCCAATGTTCTTTATGCTACAACCAGTATAAAGCAGACATTATCCCATGTCCGACAACTGTTAGCACCAGGGGGAACATTGGTATTGTATGAAAGAACAACTCGCTCTCGATTTTTGGATTTAATTTTTGGATTATTAGAAGGATGGTGGAAATTCAGCGATGATGAATTGCGGGCGGACTATCCTCTCTTGAGTCGTCAGCAGTGGCAACAGGTTTTGAGTGAAACAGGTTTTACTCAAGTCGTTACTCTCCCAGAAGTTGAGGAGATGCCAGAAGTGTTTGCTCAACAAGGAGTTATCGTTGCTAAAGCTCCTCCAACAACTTTAGACTCAACATCATCGACACAGAAGAGCTGGTTGATACTGGCAGATAAACAGGGAGTTGCTCAACAGCTAGCTAGTCACCTGCGATCATCAGGAGATGCTTGTACATTAGTATTTGCTGGAGAGAACTATCAACAGCTTGCCCCGGAAGAATTTACGATCGCTCCTCATCATCCAGAAGAATTTGAGAAACTGATAGAAACTGTAGCTACCAAATCCCCATCCTTACTGGGGGTAGTACAATGTTGGACAACCGAAGCAGGGGTGGGTAGAAACATAAGCGCTGAGGAATTAGGACATTTATCGAAGCTAGGCTGTGGTACTACCTTATCTTTGGTACAAGCTTTAGTCAAAGCCAAGTTATCTGAGTCGCCCCGGTTATGGTTAGTAACGAATGGTTCTCAAGCAGTACCGTCAAATAATTCAGTCATACCAGGAGTAGCCCAATCTTCATTGTGGGGTATGGGGAAAGTAATTAGCCTAGAACATCCCGAACTCAAGTGCGCGTGTATAGATTTAGACTCACAGGAGACGATAGAGACTCAAGCTGAGGAACTATTCGAGGAAATTTGGGCGGAGGATAAGGAAGATCGGGTAGCATGGCGTGGGGATGAGCGTTATGTGGCTCGATTGGTGGCTAGTCATCATCAGCAAGCAGTGACAGCACAAGAAGCTGATGCTACTACTACTCAAAAGTCTTTGCGTTTCCGGGAGGATGCTACCTACTTAATTACAGAAGGTATTAGCAGTTTAGGGTTATTGGTGGCTCGTTGGATGGTAGATAAAGGAGCCAAGCATCTGGTGTTGCTAGGAAACTGTTCGCCAGATGGTACTAACAGTCAAACAATAACTGAGTTAGAAAAAGCTGGAGCTTCGGTTGTAGCTGAAAAAGTTGATGTGTCCGATATGGAATCGATCGCTAGAGTGCTACACAACATTAAGGACTCAAATATACCGCTAGCAGGAGTAATCCATTCCGCAGGAATATTGCCCGATGGAATGCTACAAGATCGGGTTTTGTCTGACTTTGAAGAAGCGATCGCATCAAAAGTTAAAGGTGCTTGGCATTTGCATCAATTGACTCAAAATCAGCAGCTAGACTTTTTTGTAATGTTTTCTTCAGTTGCATCTCTGTTGGGTTCACCAAATCAAGGAAATTATGCTGTAGCTAATGGGTTTCTAGATGGTTTAGCTCATTATCGTCGGGGTATGGGATTGCCAGGATTGAGCATTCATTGGGGAACTGTTGCTCAAGGTGGAGAAAGTGTTAGTTTACAGCAGCAGGGAATAGCAGCAATATCTCCAACTCAGGCGCTAGAGTCTCTAGAGCTACTGATGAGTGGTTCAGATATAGAAGTAGGGGTGCTACCAATTGAGTGGTCTGCTTGGCAGGAAAGAGTAGCCCAATGGCCTTTCTTGGCAGATTGGCAGGAAACAACTCAAACTACTTCTGAAATATATAAGTCAGAATTTCTGGCAAAATTGGAGGCAACAGCACCCAATGAGCGTCGCTCGTTATTAGTGGCTCATGTTCGACGTCAATTTGCTCTAGTGTCAGGAATTAAAAATCCTGAATCTATTTCATTAGAAACAGGATTTTTTGACCTAGGAATGGATTCTTTGACTTCTGTTGAGTTGAGGAATAAGTTGCAGATAAGTTTAGATTGTTCTCTGCCATCTTCTCTAGCTTTTGATTATCCTAATATTCAGTCACTAACTGATTACTTGGAAGAAACAATACTTCTGCCATCAGAGGCTCCTGGTTCTGAGTCAGAAACACCAGAGGCAAGATTGGAGAAGGATTCCTTGGAGCTAGAGTATTCAGAAAGTCTATTTTCTGAAGTTAATCAGCTTTCTGAAGATGAAATTGATCTGGCGGTTGATGACGCTATAGATGAATTAGATCGACTTTTAGAATGAGTTAGTTAATATCAAATTTGTAATCATAAAGTATAGGAGGAATAAAGATGGAACTTAACTCACCCGAAAAACTCTCAAATGAGCAACGTTTACTACTAAAACTCAAACAAGCAACTGCAAAAATTCAAGCACTTCAAGCAGCAACTACAGAACCAATAGCTATTGTTGGTATGAGTTGTCGTTTTCCCGGAGGTGCATCTACTCCACAAGCTTTCTGGGATGTTTTACAAAATGGAGTAGATACGATCGCTGAGGTCCCAAAAGAGCGATGGCATCTTGATGATTATTACGATCCCGATCCAGAAACTCCAGGCAAAATGTACAGTCGTTATGGAGGATTTATCAATGGAGTACAAGAGTTTGATGCCAATTTTTTTGGTATTTCCCCTAAAGAAACCACTAATTTAGACCCCCAACATAGATTACTCTTAGAAGTCACTTGGGAAGCTCTAGAGAATTCAGGAAATAATCCGCAACAACTTAAAGGGAGTCAAACGGGCGTATTTGTTGGTATTTGTACCAATGACTATACTTCTCGTATATTCAGTCAAGGTCTAGAAAAAATTGATGCTTATATGAGTTCAGGTAACTCCCACAGTACAGCATCAGGGCGAATTTCCTATACTCTGGGGCTAGTCGGACCTAATTTAGTAGTAGATACATCCTGCTCTTCTTCATTAGTAAGTATTCATTTAGCCTGTTCGAGTTTAAGAAATAAAGAGTGTAATCTAGCTCTAGCAGGAGGGGTGAATTTATTGCTATCTCCAGAGCTTAGTGTTGCTCTGTCTCAAGGTCGTATGTTATCGGTAGATGGTAAGTGCAAAACCTTTGATGCTTCAGCAAACGGTTATGTCCGTGGAGACGGATGTGGGATTATTGTATTGAAGCGCCTCAGTGATGCAGTTGCCAATAAGGATAATATTCTGGCAGTAATTCGTGGCAGTGCTATTAATCAAGACGGCCCCAGTAGTGGTTTGACAGTACCTAATGGTCCTTCTCAAGTAGCTGTTATCCGTCAAGCTATGGCTAATGGAGGAATAGATGCAGCAGATATTAGTTATATTGAAGCTCATGGAACTGGAACTTCCTTGGGAGATCCGATAGAAGCTGAAGCTTTAGGAACAGTTTTTGGCAAAACCCATTCTCAAGAGCAGCCTTTAATTATTGGTTCAGCCAAGACTAATATTGGTCACACCGAGGGAGCAGCAGGAGTTGCAGGTTTGATGAAATTAGTCCTGCAATTGCAACATCAACAAATAGCACCGTCACTGCATTTTAATGAGCCTAATCCTTATATTAATTGGTCTCAATTACCTGTACAAGTATCGACGAATCTTACGCCTTGGGAAACTAATGGCAAAAGTCGCATCGCTGGCGTAAGTTCCTTTGGTTTTAGTGGAACTAATGCTCATATAATCTTAGAAGAAGCTCCCGAAGAATTTAGAATTAAGAATTCAGAATTTAGAATTGAGGATGGAACTGAACGTGCAGTTCATATCTTGACTCTTTCAGCTAAAAGTGAAACAGCTCTTAGTGAGTTAGTCAATAGTTATCAAAATTATCTAACAATTCATCCCGAATTAGGGGTAGCTGATATCTCCTATACAGCTAATATAGGACGTGCCCAGTTCCAACACAGACTAGCAGTTATTGCACACAACCAACAAGAATTAATAGAAAAATTCCGAGAATACCAGAAAGGAGAGGAAGTAACCGGAATTTACTCAGGAGAACTGACAAATAATACTACAGAGTCTAAAATCGCTTTCCTCTTCACAGGACAAGGTTCCCAATATGTGAACATGGGAAGGCAATTGTATGAACAAGCCCCCATTTTTAGTGAAGCAATTCACCAATGTGAAGAAATTCTGAGTAGTGTCGAAACTTTCCAGGAAAAGTCCTTACGAGACATTCTCTATTCTGAAACTACAGATAATTCTGGTTCATCTCTACTAGATCAAACAGCGTATACCCAACCAGTGCTATTTGCTATAGAATATGCCCTATTTAAACTCTGGGAGTCATGGGGAATTAAACCAGATGTGGTCATGGGTCATAGCGTGGGCGAATATGTGGCAGCAACTGTAGCCGGAGTATTTAGTTTAGAAGATGGCTTGAAACTTATTGCCACTAGAGGAAGGTTAATGCAGAAATTACCTGCTGGTGGTGAGATGGTTTCCGTTATGGCTTCAGAGTCTCAAGTTCTGGAAACATTGAAAGCGACGTCTCTGGAAGAAAAAGTAGCCATAGCAGCTATGAATGGACCCCAAAGCATAGTAATTTCTGGGGAGTCTGAATCAGTAAGAGCGATCGCAACTAAGCTCGAATCAGCCGGAATCAAAACCAAACAACTACAGGTATCCCATGCTTTCCATTCACCATTGATGGAACCGATGTTAGCAGAGTTTGAAACTGTAGCGAATCAAATTACCTACAATCAACCAAGGATATCAATTATATCAAATCTCACGGGAACCAAAGCAGACAATAGTATAACTACAGCTCAATATTGGGTGAGTCATGTACGGCAACCAGTAAAGTTTGCCCAGGGTATGAAAGAGTTAAGCGAGCAAGGCTACGAAACTTTCTTAGAAATCGGACCAAAACCAATTTTGTTGGGAATGGGAAGGCAATGTTTACCAGAAGTAGGTGTATGGTTGCCATCGTTGCGTCCAGGAGTTGATGAATGGCAACAGCTCCTTTCCAGTTTAGGACAGTTATACGTACAGGGAGTCAAAGTAGATTGGTTAGGATTTGATCGTGACTATAACCGAGAGAAAGTGCTATTGCCTACCTATCCATTCCAAAGAGAAAAATATTGGATAGAAATTAACAATGGCTATCAACAAAAACTGTCTTTGTCAAAATATTTGCACCCGTTACTAGGAGAAAAAGTTGACTTAGCAGGAATAGATGAGCAATATCGTTTTCAATCATACCTAAGCCCTGAATCTCCAGACTACCTTAAGGATCACCAAGTATTTGAGCAAGTGCTATTTCCAGGTACAGGGTACTTAGAATTAGCAATGGCAGCAGGAAAAAATATCTTCAGTTCTCAAGACCAAGTAGTAGTATCTGATGTGGTGATAGCGCGAGGATTAATCTTACCAGAAACAGAAATCAAGAAAGTAC
Organism: Okeania sp. SIO1H4; assembly: GCF_010672695.1. Lineage (NCBI taxonomy): Bacteria > Bacillati > Cyanobacteriota > Cyanophyceae > Oscillatoriales > Microcoleaceae > Okeania > Okeania sp. SIO1H4. The sequence goes on along the minus strand of NZ_JAAHGB010000015.1, from coordinate 24,378 downwards.
AAACGGTAGTCAGTTCTTTAGAAGACAATACTTATAAGTTCGAGGTATTTAGTGCATCAGAATCTGAGAATCAACAGACTTTAGAATGGAGGTTGCACAGTGAAGGAAAAATCTACCCAGAGCCAATTGCCAAGGATAAAGAAACCATAGACTTAGAACAATATCAAAAAGATTGTACTCAAGTAATAGAGGTAGAAGAACATTATGAAAAATGTAAGTCTTTAGGTTTAGACTACGGCAATTGTTTCCAAGGACTAAAACAGTTGTGGAAAGGTAAAGGCAAAGTTCTAGGCGAAATAGTTTTACCGGACGAATTAATCGAAAACGTAACAGATTATCAGCTACATCCAGCCCTATTAGATGTAGCCCTACAAATTACAGGTTATGCTCTAGCTCAATCAGACACAGACGATCAAACCTATCTGCCATTAGGGATAGACAAATTGAGAGTATATCGTCGGACAATAAGTAAAGTATGGGCGATAGGACAAGTACAAGAAAACAGCTTAACAGCAAACATTTTCTTAGTAGATAACCAGGGAACGGTATTAGCCAAGCTAGAAGGATTCAAGGTAATGGCAACCACTGCCGATGTACTCTTGAAAAGTATGCAGCCAGATATCAGTCATTGGTATTATAAAGTTGACTGGCAAGCTCAAGAGTTACCACCAACGAACCCATCAACAGCAAGCAGCAAATGGTTAATCTTGGCAGAAGATACTCAACTAATAGAAGCACTACAAAACAAAGAGCAAGAGTGCATTCAAGTATCGCCAGGAGAGACATATAAGCAATTAAGTCCACAGCACTATCAAATCAATCCCAATAACGAGGAAGAATTTCAACAACTGCTGGCTGAAAATTCAGGAATTACAGGAGTTGTACATTTCTGGGGAGTGCAGAAATCAGAAAACAAAGAAAACTTAGAATTAGATAAAATTCAAGAAAATATTTGTGCGTCTGCACTGCATTTGGTACACGCAATTCTCGAAAGTAATAGCGAGACAACACCACAGTTGTGGTTGGTAACGCAAGGAACTCAGAGTGTTAACAAAGACTCGGAAGTAATTAATCCTGAGTATGGAAGTTTATGGGGATTCGGCGGAATAGTTGCCATAGAACACATAGACCTAAAGTGTAAACGTTTCGACTGCGATCCAGAAGCCAATATTGAGCAAAACCTAGACTCCTTAGTAGCTGAACTATTATCAGAAAATATCGAAGACCAAATAGCGATACGTCAGGGAAATCGTTATGTGGCCAGATTAGGACGAAAACCACAGCAACAAACAATGAGTGCCCCTGGGCAACCAGTGCAATTAAAACTGCCAGAATACGGACTGATAGACAACCTCGGCTGGCAGCCAATGCAGCGTCCTGTTCCTGAAGTTAACGAAGTAGAAATTGAGGTAGCAGCAGTAGGACTAAACTTCCGAGACGTACTCAATGCTTTAGGATTGCTCAAAGACTACTATGCCGAACACCTGGGCATTACCAGTGCCCAACAACTCACCTTTGGTTTGGAATGTACGGGCACAATCTCTGCTGTGGGAGCAGAAGTCTCACGGTGGCAAGTAGGGGACGAAGTAATAGTAAATATGCTCCATGATGGTTTCAGTAGTTTCATTACTGTTCCTGCTGAGGCTGAGTATCTCATGGCTAAACCGAAACAAATGAGTTTCAGTGAAGCAGCAACCTTACCTCTGACATTTTCCACAGCTTACTATGGATTGCAGCAGTTAGCCAAAATTAAACCTGGCGATCGAGTATTAATTCATGCAGCAGCAGGAGGAGTAGGGCAGGCCGCAGTACAAATAGCTCAACAGGCGGGAGCAGAAGTATTCGCTACTGCTAGTCCTCCTAAGTGGGAATTTCTCAAATCCCTGGGAATCAAACATATTATGAACTCCCGCACCCTAGATTTTGCTGACCAAATCATGGAGATTACTGAAGGAAAGGGAGTTGATGTAGTCCTCAATAGTCTCAATGGAGATTACATTCCCAAAAATTTGGAAGTATTATCTCCTCAAGGAAGATTTGTGGAAATTGGCAAAATCGGGATTTGGGAGCCACAGCAAGTTCAAGAAAAACGACCAGATGTCAGCTATTTCGCTTTTGATTTAGGACAAGTATCCCACGAACAACCAGAGGCAATGGTTCAGGTGTCAGAGGGATTAACCCACAAATGGAACCAAGGAGAACTTGTTGCCTTACCTCACAAAGTATTTTCTAGTACACAAATTACAGAAGCCTTCCAGTATATGCAGCAAGCCAAAAATATAGGGAAGGTAGTCATAGAAATGCCACAACTTTCTATTGATTCTAAGTCTATCCAAGCTGAAGGAAGTTATTTGGTTACAGGTGGATTAGGAGCATTAGGATTAGAATTAGCCAAATGGATGGTAACACAGGGGGCAAAACATCTAGTTTTGAGCGGACGTCGCACTCCTAATGAAAACGCCCAAAAAGTCATTGAGGACTTAGAAACAGCCGGAGCTTCTGTGAGTGTGTTATTAGGAGATATTTCCCGTCAAGAGGATGTCGCCCAAACTTTAGAGACAATATCAACGTCATTACCTCCACTGAAAGGGGTGATTCATGCAGCAGGGGTGTTGGATGACGGATTAGTTCAAAATCTGACTTGGCAGCGGTTTACTAAAGTGATGGCTCCCAAGGTGCAGGGAACTTGGAATTTGCATCAACTGACTAAAGATTTACCCTTAGATTTCTTTGTTTGTTTTTCCTCCATGGCTGCTATTCTAGGCGCTCCCGGCCAAGCCAATTATTCTGCAGCTAATTCTTTCATGGATGCCTTAGTTCACTATCGTCGAGGTCTGGGATTACCAGGATTGAGTATCAACTGGGGAGGTTGGGGATCTGTAGGGATGACAGCTCGTTTAGATACTGTGAATCAAAAACGACTGGAGAGTAGTGGGGTGACTCTCATAGAAACAGACAGGGGAATGCAGGCATTGGAGTCATTGTTATCTGACTCAGAGAGTCAAGTAGCAGTATTGCCCGTTAATTGGTCAAAATTCCTTAAGGCACTACCACGGGATCAAAAGACAATATTTATTGAGAATTTGATTTCCACTGAGTCATCATCAAGTAAAAAATCGGCATTTAGAGAACAATTAGAATCAGCAGCAATTGCAGAACGTCAGGAGTTATTAACCAATCACGTTCGCTCTTTGATAGCTAAAACCTTAGGTTGGTCAGATCCACAAAAGATAGCAATGCACGAACCTTTTATTGACTTAGGATTAGATTCTTTGATGACAGTAGAATTGAAAAATAGGTTGGAGTCAAGTTTAGAGACAAATTTGATTTCTACATTATTATTTGACTATCCTACTCTGAAGGCGTTGGTAGAGTATTTACCTGATGTAATTCCTCTGGAATTTTCTGTAACAGATAGCTCAGATAAAGAAGATAATAACTTGTCTGGTGAGGAAATTGATTTTAAAGCTGAAGTAATTGTAGACCCGACAATTGTTATTAGTACTACAGTTAAGCAGAATATTGTGGAACCTCAGAATATTTTCTTAACAGGAGCGACAGGTTTTATTGGAACTTATTTGCTTGATGAGTTATTGCAAACAACTTCAGCAAATATATACTGTCTAATTCGGGCTAATGATATTGATTCAGCTAAACAGAAACTCAAAGATAAACTAGAATCTTATTGGCTCTGGGATGAGGAGAAATTTGGCTCTAGAGTTATCCCTGTAGTGGGAGATTTATCTAGTAAATTGTTCGGACTACCAACAGAAGAGTTTAACTTACTTGCCAACCAGATTGATGTTATTTATCATAGTGGAGCTTGGACTAATCATCTTTACCCCTACAGTATACTCAAGCCTACTAATGTTATAGGAACTCAAGAAGTTTTAAGATTGGCTGGTCAAACTCATGTCAAACCTGTGCATTTTATGTCTACTTATATAGTTTTACTATCATCCACTAACGAGCAAGGTACAGCCATTCTTGAATCTGAACCTTTGAGTGATGAAGCTAATAATTTGACAAATGGTTACTTCCAAAGTAAATGGGTAGCGGAAAAGTTAGTAGCGGCAGCGAGGGATTTAGGAATTCCTACTTCTATATATCGCTTAACGACGATAACAGCAGATGCTAACAGTGGTGCTAGTAGGATTGATGATATAGTTTGTCGCTATGTTATGGGTTGCATTGAATTGGGAATGGTGCCAATTTTAGAAGGTAAATTAGAGAACTGGGTTCCTATCAATGAAACAACTAAAGCAGTTGTTCACTTGTCTCAGCAAGAGGCATCTTTGGACAAAACATTTAATTTAGTTAATCCGAAATCCACATCTTGGAACAATGTATTTGATTTTATTTGTTCTTTAGTTCCTTCTGTGAAAAGAGTTTCATCGAGTGATTGGCAGATAGCCTTATCAAATCATCCCGAAAACTCAGTGTATCCTTACTTTTTTGGAGTGCAGGCTGGAACTGGCAAATTGACAGAAAAAGAGTCAGACATTCTTTCAGGAGTTACTATTGACGACCGCAATACTAAGAATGGGTTGATGGGCAGTGAAATTGCCTTTAGCTCTATAGACAAAGAATACCTAGAAAAAATGCTTTCTTATTTGAACAAAAGTGGCTTTATAAACTTACCTTCTTAAAGCTAACTTAGAAAAAAAGCTACTTCTTCATTAATTGATAATGGATAATGAATAATGGATAATTACCTCTGGTTTTCTCCTTAAAAGGAGAGACAATAAAGCCGAATTGATTAATTATCAATTATCCATTATCCATTGGTAAAAATGTAGATTGTTTTTGAATTTTCACAATTGCTATATGATATAATATGAGCAAGTATTCAACTAAATGTGCATAATAGGCATACTCTAAAAAAAACCAATAATTAGGGAATAAAAATGACACAAGGAACAGAAATGACAGATAGTATAGTCTCCAAAGATGCTTTTGTCGGAACATGGAAACTTGTCGAAGTGAAATCTGTAGATAACCAACAAAAAGTTAGTTATCCCTACGGCCAAAATCCTATAGGCTACACCATATATACTCAGGATGGATATATATCATCCTCAATTATAATGAGAAATCGCCTGGGTTTGGGATTACCTATACAAGAAATATTTAATATGGCGTATGGTGGAAAAGCAAAAATAACAAATTTATTTAAATATCTCAGAGCAACTGTTAGATATATTCAGGCAGGGAACAAGTATGCTAGTTATATTTGTAAATATGAAATTAGAGATAATAAACTTATTTACCATATTGAAGTTAGTCTAGTTCCAGATTTTATTGGTACAGACCTAGAAATGGCTTTTGAGATTTCAGAAGATACACTTGTAATAACTAGACTATATGGGGATAATAAGGATAATAGCGTTATCGCTAGTTGGCAACGTGTTTCCTAAGAAGAACTGGGTGACAAGGAAATTGAGTCTTTCTTCTTAGGAGAAAGACTCTAATAAATATTAGATAGTAACAATTAACATATTTCTTGTAAAGGAAGCAAAACGATGAAAAAACTGCCAGACGGTCCCAAAACTCCCAAACTTTTGCAGCAACTTCATTGGTTAGGCGATCCCATAGGTTATATGGAAGCAGCTGCTCGACAGCCGTATCGGGATATTTTCCAGGCAGAGCCAGTTGGTTTGGGCGAGTCTCCCTTGTTCGTTAGTCACCCCCAAGCATTGCAGCAGATTTTTACAGATCCGAAGAGTTTTACAGCTCCTGGAGAACTCAACAAGATTTTGACTCCTTTTCTAGGGGATTACTCAATGATAACTCTATCAGGAAGTAGGCATCGGCGTCGGCGTCAGATGGTGATGCCTTCCTTTCATAACGATCGCATGCTCTTCTACAGTCAACTAATCTGTAACCATGCATCTTTGGCACTCGGCCAATTGAAAATTGGTCAAAGGTTTTCGGCTTATACCTCCATGCGAGAGATTTCCCGACGAGTAATCTTAGATGCTATATTTGGCCTTGATCGAGGAGAACGAGCTGAACTTCTCAGGCAAGGTGTGAAGAATCTATCGGAGATTTTTGATTCTCCCTTAAATTACACCTGGATGTTTTTCCCGATACTGCGAAAGGATATTGGTCCTTTGAGTTCCTGGGGATACTTTTGTCGCCAAAGGCAGCAAGTTGACGAAATTATCTATGCTGAAATTAGAGAACGACGCTCTTCACCAGACCCCAGTCGCAAAGATATCCTCTCCCTATTGATATCAGCCCGAGATGAAACAGGTCAGCCCATGAGTGATGTCGAGTTAAGGGATCAATTAATGCATCTACTAACTGCCGGGACTGAAACTGTAACAACGGCAATGACTTGGGGACTGTACTGGATTCATCATCTGCCGGAAGTTAGGGAAAAGCTATTGGCGGAAATGGATACTTTGGAGGAAAACTCCGATCCAATGAGCATTGTTAAATTGCCTTATTTGACTGCTGTTTGCAATGAAGCACTGCGCATTTATCCCATAGCAATGACTTTGTTACCACGGCAAGTGCAAGAGCCAGTTGAACTATTGGGCTATTCTTTACCCCCTGGAAAAGTGTTGATTGTCTGTGTTTATCTCACTCACCACCGTGAGGATTTATATCCCGAACCGAAGCAGTTTAAGCCCGAGCGCTTTTTAGAACGTAAATACTCTAGCTATGAGTTTCTGCCTTTTGGTGGTGGAAGCCGTCGCTGTATTGGCGATGCCTTTGGCATGTATGAAATGAAGTTGGTTTTGGCAACTATTCTATCAAAATATAAACTAGAACTGGCCGAACAGAAACCCGTTAAACCCGAGCGCCGAGGTACTAATATCACCCCTGCTGGGGGAGTGAAAATGATAATGAAAGGTGAGCGATTGGCCTAAGGAACACTTCAGTCTGTCTCTAGTATAGAGACTCCCACAAAACGATAGATCGATCCTGCCATACTTACTATAGTATCCTAAATACCCTAAAATAAGATGTGATAAGCGATAGGCTCAAAGCAAGACATTGCCAAAATTGTGTTTCAGTAGTAACAATTAATAATATATTTCTTAATAAAGGAAGTAAAACTATGACAAAACTGCCACAGGGTCCTAAAAGTCCCAAGTTTTTGCAGCAACTCCATTCATTAGCCGATCCCATAGGTTATATGGAAACAGCTGCCCGACAGCCATATCGGGATATTTTTCCAGCAGATTGTGTTGGTTTAACTCTTGCTCATGGTTTGGAGGAGTCTCCCCTGTTCGTCAGTAACCCCCAAGCATTGCAGAAGATTTTTACGGATCGTAAGCGATTTACAGCTCCCGGAGACCTGAACACGATTACACGTCCTTTTTTTGGAGACACTGGACTGACAACTGTGTCAGGACGTCGCCACCAGCGTATGCGGCAGATGGTAATGCCTCCCTTTCATGGTGCTCGCATGCGCTTCTACGGTAAACTAATCTGCAACCATGCATCTTTGGCGATGGATGAATTAACAGTTGGTCAAGGATTTACTGCTGGTAGCACTATGCAAGATATATCCCGAGAAGTAATTTTAGAGGCGGTCTTTGGCATTAAGCAAGAAGAACGATTAGAAACCCTCAAGCAAGCTTTGAAGAACATATCGGAGATGTTTAATTCTCCTTTAAATGCCCTCTCAATAATTTTACCCATAATGCAAAAGGATCTTGGTCCGCTGAGTCCCTGGGGATACTTTTGTCGCCAAATGCAGCAAGTTGATGAAATTATCTACTCGGAAATCAGAGAACGACGCTCCTCACCAGATCCTAATCGCACAGATATCCTCTCCCTATTGATAGAAGCTCGGGATGAAGAAGGTCAACCCCTGACTGATGTCGAATTAAGGGATCAGTTAAGAACTTTAATGAGCGCAGGTCTAGACACTACCGCAACAGCAATGACTTGGGCGCTGTACTGGATTCATCATATGCCGGAAGTTACCGAAAAGCTATTGGCAGAACTGGAGACTTTAGAGGAAAACCCCGAACCGACGAGCATTGTTAAATTACCTTATTTGACTGCGGTCTGTAATGAAACCCTGCGCATGTGTCCCTCACTAATAACTTTGTTTGCACGGGTTGTGCAAGAGCCAGTAGAACTATTGGGCTATTGTTTGCCCCCTGGAAAAGTCTTGATTCCCTGTGTTTATATCACTCACCAGCGGGAGGATTTATATCCCGAACCGAAACAGTTTAAGCCAGAGCGCTTTTTAGAACGTAAATACTCTAGCTATGAGTTTCTGCCTTTTGGCGGTGGGACTCGTATGTGTATTGGCGACGCCTTTGCCATATATGAAATGAAGTTGGTCTTGGCAACTATTCTATCAAAATATAAACTAGAACTGGCCGATCGCAGACCTGTTAAACCTAAGGTTCGAGGTATCACTCTCTTGCCGACTGGAGGTGTGAAAATGATCATGAAAGGTCAGCGATCGTGTCAAGCAAAACCTCTGGCTGCTACTTTATAGAACCCCTAAGCGTATTTATTTTTTTATACATTGTAAGGGTGGGGAGTATTTTTAATTTTTTCTTCCCACTAGAACTCAATGACTCAAAAAATCTAATCCTGAGTAAAGGTGCCAAATGGATTATATAGAAGTCATAACAGCTTGAAATTTTCTATCTCGTGAGTTTTGGGATAGTGAGACAAAGTTAATCAATTATATCATATCTGTTAGCATTGGTATTATATAGAGAATGCAAGGAAGAAGAAAGAAGCTTTAAGATAAGGAAAAACCTTATATGACCGCAGATATTTCCCTAAACTTTTACACAAACCATACTAACGGAGATCATATTAATTGTATATTAGTCGGCATCATTGATTAATGCTACAAATAACTTTTGGCACACTCCAAATCATCCCAAACAGAATATGTAATTAATTTTGTGTAGGTGTTTATTGATGATTGATAATAGAAAACTCTGTGAACCAGAGCAAGCCTTGGAAATGCTCAATCGCATTACTAATGCATCAAATAATGTGGTGGTGAGCGGGTGCATATTGGGAACCCTGAGTGAAGAAATTGTCAGACAGGCGCTGGATCTTATTCAAGAGCGTCACCCTCGGCTTAATTCTCGGATCGTTGGTGATTTGGATAACCTTCGTTTTGAAACTGGTGCAAAAAAAATTCCTTTGCGAGTTGTGGATAAGTACCATGAGGAACAATGGCAAGAAATAGTTCTAGAAGAATCAAACACCAAAATTGAGAGTAGTGAAGTGTTGTTGCGAGGTGTACTTATTCAAGAACAGGATTTTAGTGAAAACAGTACTAGCCATCTGATTATCACAATAGATCACGCCATCTCGGATGGTTTATCAAGCATTCAGTTATATTCAGAGATCTTGAGCTACTGCTCGAAAATTGCCTCTGGCGAGCGACTCGTTCCAGTGTCTAGCTTACCAGCGCTTCCATCTATAAATGAATTACTTCCCCCATCAACCAAAGGGTTTAGGCGTAATATCAATATCCTTTTGTATTTGCTGCGACTTCAGTTCAAACTGCTTTGGCACCGACCCAAAAAATTGGGGATTAAAAAGTCTGTACCTCTTGATTCACTACGTTCTGGTAATGTTTATAGAAACTTAGATGCCAACTTTACTCAAAAGTTGGTTAATCGTTGTCGCCAAGAAAAGACAACAGTACAAGGTGCTTTATGCGCAGCAATGATGTTTGCCGCAGCGAGAAAAATCAGGCCAGACCAGAAAACGCCAATGTCTTGTCGGAGTATTGTTAATATACGCAAATACTTGAAACCAGTAATCGGCAATGAACACATGGGGATATTGGCTTGTGGTGTAGATTCATTTCACACTTTAAGCACAAGTACATCCTTTTGGGAATTAGCTCGGGATGTGATCCAGCAGCTAAAAGTTGGTTTAAAGGACAATGGTATATTCATTGAGATGTTGCTTATGAGGAAGTTTACTGAGGTTCTTCTGTCTAGCCCTAGTCAACCCAATCTAACAGTGGCAGTCTCTAATATTGGTAGAGTAAACATTCCCAAAGCTTACGGTCAATTTGAACTCTCAGAAATAAGTGTCGTTGCCTCACAGCCTACACTTAGGGGGTGTTTTTTTGCTTCTGTTGCAACCTTTGAGGGGAAAATGTTTTTGCATTTCCCCTTTTCTGTGCCTTTACTTAGCCAGGAAACAATGGAGGCTCTTGTAGATAACGCTCTGTCCTATCTAGATGATGCTAGCAAGGGAAAAATATAACGCTAGAGAAGTTAAAATTGACTTATACATATGCCTCTAATTTATTAATTAAATCACAATCCTGATTATAAATACTTAGGACTTGCCGAAACGGTACAAAAATGGATATTTCATGAACCAATAACAGTGGATGGCTCGGGTACTCATTGCTGGTTCTTAACGAAGATTGCCATATCTTCCCCAATAATTTGATGCACACGAGCAGTAGGATGAATTTCATCCCAAAAATAGTACTCATCAGGTAATGAACAGGCAGGCTCAATTGGAGATGTAGGTTGACAAGGATAGTTTAAGTTAGTCAAAGTATATTGGTCTGGCTTGGAACGGATTTGATCGCTAATTGCAATATGATCGTACAGTACAATTTCAGCACCTAATTCTTCAGTAAGCATCTCTAGTTTCTGGGGCAGAAGCTCGTTAACCAACTTTGTAAATAGAACTGCTTCATCAGTATTATCAAATTCTATGATATGAGGTACAATACCAATATCAGAAGAATTAACAACCATAAACTTATTGGCACCCAATGCTGCTAAATTGGATAGGCTCTGTCCAATATTATTCACAGTTTGGACTGATAGTTCTTCAACAGTTCCAGGCAAGTCAAAGTCAACATATTCCAAAAGATCATTGGCGGAGATAAAGATAAAGTACAAAGCATTTCTATCAGCAACTTGACCCGATAGCTCTGCGGTGAATTGCTCAATTTGGCCAAAGGCTCCCGTATCTTGGAAATCATCTAACCAAGCATTGTAGTTTCCATTGCCGCTCTTGGCACCCACAACTGCGTAATCGGTTAAACCAACTTGGAGATTCTGAGACAACACTTCGACAGTTGTGAGACCATTGGTCGCGCGTCCTTCAGAATCATAAATTCCTAAAGCTGGGTCAGCTGGCAAGATAAATGAACCAGGCACACCTGCATCAACAGCCTGAGTCGAAATTTCAAATGATGCCCCGTTATCTGAATAGCTATCTCCGAAGGCGTAAATGTGGGAAACTGAGCCAAATTTAGCAGCATAAGCATCAGGAGTTTTGACTACAATGCCCATTAACATAATCATACTAACAATCGTGATTGTCAGTACATTGAAGCTAAGTCGTTTAAACATAAGAATTTTTTTGTCCTCTACAAACTTTTGACATTTCAGAAGATATACTTGTACTAACTGTATCATCTGTAGGGAATACCTTTTGCATTACTTGGCAACGTGTTTCCTAGGATTTTTCCAGAGAATGTTCATTGGCTCAAGTGGTGACAAGTTAGCTAAAAGCGAGGGTGCTAAAATCGCACCCTCAGCCAAATTACAAGATTGAGAATACCAATAAACTATTGGTTCCCTTGTTTAGTTATTTAGGACTTATCAAGCAGGAGTTATTAAGAGTGCAAGAGATATCCCAGGAGAAGGGATCTTCTTGCTCGACGAACAATTCTGACACATTACCTGACAAGAAAGGATTATTAATAGAGTCAAGATTACTCACAACTCCTTTTTCAGCCAGCTTGTTGATATTAGCCCAGACAACACTCGGATTCTCGGTGAATTCAAAAAAGTAGGTGGCATCTGGATCATTACTTACATTTTCATTCGTCGGAATACTTTGGTTCGCAAGAGTCCGCCATTGCGTGGTACCTATGCCGAAACCATCTAGACCAATAGGGTCAGAGACGTTGCGGATGATGCCAAGCGCTGCAGCTAATTCACTCCGCCGCTCCTGATCTTTATTGAGGATGAAGCCCGATGCTTTCGATGCCAACTTTTTCTCTTCTGCCAACCGAAGACCCATTTTATCCAAGTAATAACTAGCCCGGATAAACCGGTCTGATGGACTGCTGGTACCTGGCAGAAATAACCCAATTGTACCTTCCAAATTTGCGTAGAGGCTATTCCAATAGCTATTGATGGCAAGCTGTTCCTCGAAGGTTGGGTCATTGGTCAGCACATTGTATTTTGCAGAAGTATTCTCATCATCTGTTTTTTTATGATGGACAATCATCTCACCACCAAGGTATTCAATGATCGCTGAATCCCCAGTTCTATCCGAGAGCGCCATGTGAAGTGCAAAGTTCGCGTCTCCCATCGTCCCGCCGTGTCCATCCGGAAGTAATAGAATAGGTGTCGGTATGGAGCCAGGTCTTAGGGTTGAGGAGCTTGAGGCGAGCTCATTAAGGGTGGTTGTGACGATTTTGAAGGATTTTTTTTCCAGTTCTTCGACTGCCTCTGCAACGTTTGCATAATTATCAAGGACATATTGACCCCAGCCTCCAACGGACAAGGTTGGATCGCATGGTCTAATATCACCGTAGTCCGTCTCCGCCAAAAATAGGAGATTGGCAACGAGACCCTGATCATTTATGCCGTCAACAGTGGCGATGTCATAGCTCGAGGTAATGATACTGCCATATTTTGACTTCCATCCAATTGAGTTTGGACCAGCCCCACCTGTGCGGTCTATGCCCGCCGGAAAGAACCAGAGCTCAGCCTCGGGGTCATGAAACCAGTCCATACTGCGGGCAGTAATTGGTCCTAAACTACCTTGGTAGACTAACCGACTACAAGCCTGAGCCGCTGGCATCACTACCATCGACAGGATTGTAATGAGCACAACAAATACAGTTGCTAGCTTCTTCATAAAATTATACTTCTTCGTCATTAAGTTAAATGCTGCTTAATGTCTTGGATTATTTACCCATGACAGTAAAACCATAACATACTCATTCCCACTTAAATCAATATTTTATTGTTATCTAATTAATAAAATTAATAAACTTTTCTAATTACCAAACTCCTTACGCTCCAGGATATTTACACAAGCTAATAAAACCCTGAAAGTTAATCCCCCAACAATCAATATCCCTACCCACTCCAAATATGGTATGTATGGCAACTGTCTCACAACTTCATCAACAACTTCAACATTAATAGGTTGAATGATCTCAAAATATTGCTGATAGAGGAAGACATACAATGTTCCGAACCCACCTATCAGCAATATAGATGACAAACTACGCAAAATTGTTGCCAATGTTAGAGCAGACCTATTAACTGTTAACTCAAAAGCTATAGTTCGCTGTCGTAGTTGAGGCAAAATTATATCGTTATACTGATTAAAAGTATCCGATAACTGCTGAAGCGACGCCCTAATATTATTAGGACGCAGACTATTAATTAAAGCACGGCGATCGGCTTCCTTATTGTACTTTTTGAGGATCTTGAACGTATTTAGTTCTGGCAAGAGATATTGCAGTGAGCCATCTAATGCAAAGAAAGACCTACTAATTTTCAGAAGTGTCCAATTAGCTGGTATTCCGTTCTCAAAGGTTACTTGATTAACTTCTTGGGTAGCCCCACCCAAGGACTTTTCCCGATATGATAACCCCTTGAGTTCAGATTTAGCTGACCAAGAATCAAATCCACGAGCCATATCAACCCTGACTCTAGGAATGTTTGCTTTCGGAACATCTATACACAACCGGATATAATAATCAGAAGCTTTAGGAAAATCTCCCTCTGAGAGAGCATTTATATAATTAAAATAAATTCTTCTGAATTCTGCGTCCAGAGTTCCCGTACTTCCCATATCAATTAATACAAACTTGCTTTTGCGTAATAAAATTATATTACCTGGGTGTAAGTCTCCATGATAAAGATTATCTTCAAAGATTTGTCGTAATAAAGATAGGAACAGCTTTTCACCAACTTCTTTGGAGTCTACATCGTTTTCGTCATCCCACTGCCTTGCTCTCTGGCGATCGCTTAGTAAGATCTTAATGTAGTCAGACATCAAAACACCGTCTATAAATTCCATCACCAAAACTCTACGTTTACAATATTTCTGATATACTGTTGGAACATATATTTTATGGAGTTTGAGGTTTTTTTTCATGCGACGACCATTAGCAGCTTCATAACGAAAATCCAACTCTTCCTTAAAAGTTTTTTCCAGTTCTACTACAAACTGCTCCCAACGGAAATAAGGAGCAACATTGAAAGATACCAACAAATTAACAAAAATCTTAATTACATCTAAATCTCGCTTGAAAGCATCTGCCAAACCAGGACGCTGAATTTTAACTACTACAGAAATTTTCTTTTTCTTTTTCAACAGAACTGCTCTATGAATTTGAGCAATAGAGGCAGCTGCTAGAGGTTCTTCATCAAAACTCTCAAATATTTTTTCTATAGGAGCACCTAATTCTGATTCAATAGTTGAGCGTGCTATGTGAAAAGGAAACCCAAGAGCTTCATATTGTAGACTTCGTAATTCGTCACATACTTCCTGGGGAAAAAGGTCTGTTCGTAGCGCGAGTATCTGACCTGCTTTTACCCAAAAACCACCAAATTCTTCAAAGATTTCTCGTAACTGAGTGGCTGTTTTTTGCACATCTGCCTTACCAGTAAACTTGCGATATTGTATTCTTGCAAAATAAACTAGGAATCTCCAAATAACATAGAGAGTTGATAAGCGACGGGTCTCCAGATTCTCTACCACCTTTACTTTTTTACGCTTTTTTTTCTCAACTATAGGGGTAGGAATATACTTCTTCTTTATCATATTTTCAACTAGACCAATAAATTATTTATTAATTGTGTACTTTACTATTTCACTGTTAATTTTTTTTTGTTTACTTTTGATTTAAGTCTAGAAAATTACTCATAATTTATATTGAAAATACTCATAGTTTTAAACCTATAAAAATCATTGAACACACATTTTTCCAGCGATAGGACTATAGAAAAATTACACCTTTAAAATAAGATTTTTAAGAATTACTCTTAGAATGATTAATATTCATTTAATTAACTAGATCGTGAAAACTATTTAATAATTTTGGAAAAGTTGCTAGATATCAGATATTGTATGCAACAGCGATCGCTCACCAATTTGCCATTTCATACTTATTTACTTAGATATTAAATCAAGGAAATTTTTATCCCACATTCCGCACCACAAAATGTAGCAACCGAAGAAGGAGTCAGGAGGCAGGAGACAGCAATTCTGAAGAAAATCATAGGTGTCACGATCAAGTACACGATCAAGCAAGTATTTATACTTAATTATTTACTCGGAATTTGATCGACTAAAAAAGTAATTGAGATGATTTGCATAGTATAAATACTTAACCAAGCTACAGATTGATATACTACTGTTAATGTTACAAGTTGACGTGCGGAATGTGTGTTTTATTCAAATAAATCATCATAAACCATCGTAATTTTAGCCTACTAAGATTAAATATTGCGGTCGCAATATTCAAGTCTGATTTTAATTATGCTTATCTTCATCATTCAATCACAAAATTAACTCTTTGTGTCAATTTATATTATGTCAACATAATTGTAATTCCTTACTTAATTTTATCTTTTTTGCATAAACAACTTAGATATCTTTCGTTGATTTAGGTGATTTAAAATTATAAATGTGACGACAATAACAAAGATTGATAATTGAATAAATTACTTTAGCGATAGCCTACTCCCTCATCAAAAAAATTATCCCTAATTTTTGCTCAATCCATTATCAAAAACTAATTAACTTCACCTAGAAAATAAGCTTTGATTCCCTGAGAAGCAAACCAATTAATCGTTATTTCTGCCTGATTTGGCGACACTAAAACCACAAAACCAATCCCCATATTAAAAGTATTAAACATCGCTTCTTCTTTAACATTTCCAACTTCAGATATCCACTTAAAAATAGGAGGAATATCCCAACTATTTCTATCAATATTAATAGACATTCCTTCTGGCAAACAACGAGGTAAATTTTCTGGTAAACCGCCACCTGTAATATGAGCCATACCATGAATATCTAAACCCGCTTTTTGCCCTGCTAAAATTGGCTTAACATAAATTTTTGTTGGGGTTAATAGCGCCTCTCCTAAACTTTTCTGATTCAAAAAATCTGGACAATCTTGTAGAGAAATATTGTACTCGTCAATAATCTTTCTAACTAAACTAAAACCATTACTATGAACACCACTACTTTCCAACCCGATCGCCACATCCCCTACTTTTACCTGAGACCCGTCCAAAATTAAACTTTTTTCCACAATTCCCACACAAAAACCAGCTAAGTCATACTCACCAGGTGGATAAAAACCAGGCATTTCAGCAGTCTCTCCTCCAATTAAAGCACACCCTGCTAAACGACATCCTTCAGCAATACCAGAAACCACTTCAGTTAACTGTTGATGATTCAATTTTCCTGTTGCTAAATAATCCAAAAAAAATAGAGGTTCCGCCCCCGATGTCAACACATCATTAACACACATAGCAACCAAATCAATACCAACAGTATGATGACAATTAAGAGTATTTGCCAGTTTTAATTTTGTGCCCACACCATCAGTACCAGAAACCAAAACAGGTTCTTTGTAACCACTTGGCAAAGCAAATAATCCACTAAACCCACCTAATGCTCCTAAAACTTCTGGTCGGTGGGTACTAATAACCATATTGCGGATATTATCTACAAATTCACGACCCGCTTCAACATCAACACCAGCTTGTTTATAATCCATCATGTCTTAGGCCAAAACTTTGATTGTGCGCTAGACAACAAGAAATTAAGAAACCCATTTTTGCAGATTCTCAATCTTGCAAAGGCAATTTCATCAATCCCTAGTGCAGGACGGCGGAAATAACTGACCAGTTACAAAATCTTAAAAGCCTTACCAATCAATGCTTTTGAATTTTGATTTTTGATTTTTAACTTCCGCGTAGCGACACTAGCTTTGTCAGGATGTCTAGCCTTTAGAAGTTTACCATCAGTCTTGTATCTATAAAATTAACCAAATTTTTTTTCTAATTTGATTCCCAATCTTAAAAGTTTGTGATACTCTATTGCAGTCTCTTAATAATACTTAAACATCGAAGACTAACCACAAATCTAATCAAAGCGCTCAAATCGCTTAAATGGTTAGTCCAGCCTACTTAGCAATAAGTAAACGTTATTTTGGTCACAATACGTCAGAATGCGTGGCCAGTTCTGACCTCTATTGTTTGGCATTAAACAGGTAAAGAGATTTGAAAAACCAGTGTGTCGAACTTAACAAGCCAAAATAACCAGGCGAGGCCAACTTTACACTTTTTGTAGGAGGGACGCAAAAATGTCCAACTCAACTAATTATGTATTCGTGCTTGACGCGAGTAAAAAACCATTAACACCATGCAAACCTGGCATGGCAATGCTGACGAATCAACCCCTAATGGTAACAGCAATGGGACATGGTTGCAGGCAGATGGTACAGATGGACAAATATGGTTTTCCCCGCAAGGGTTATCAGGCTAAAAAACCTGTACCAGGTTGGAAAACTGGAGATATGATCAATGTCGTCAAAGGCAAAAACATTGGATTAAAGGGAGTCAGGATTAAAACTGTCAGAAGTAAAGGTAATTTTGACATCCGACATGGGGATAAAATCTTGTCTGTATCTCGAAATCATATCCAACCCATTCACAGACGAGATGGATACAATTACTCGTTTTGAGTAGATTTTTTCTAAGAGTTTGGGTTATCCGGAATAGTCTTAGCTGGACTATGCCCAGATAAGTTCAACTCAATGGGTGCTTCTTAAAAAAAATAGCTTAAAAAAAATAGGTTTATGAAGTACAAAATTTGGACTTTTCTGACTACTTTCTTGATATTTTCTAGTGTAGGTGTAGATTACTCTTATGCTGATACTCTTCAAGAAGACAAAATTTATCAAAAGAACGAACCAACAGATAGAAGCTTAGAAATAAATGATAACTTACAGAAAACTGTTGCCAATAGACAGGCAAATGTGTTCAAAGTTGGAGAATACCAGTTAAACACAAGACAAGGGAAGGAGACTGTCACTGAAATTATGGCCCATGAATTAACTGGTCGTCAAGCTGCAACTCTCTATGTTCGTAATATTCCAGTTCTTACTTTTCTTGACTCTCAGGATAAGAAGGCAAATAATAGTCCAGAGTCTAACTCAGACTCTTCGGTGAAAGTAGCTACTATTCAATCTTCTAATTCAAACCAACAAAAAGATCCTGTGTGGCGAGCATCAATAGTTGCCTCCCAACTAAATCAGCTTATGCAGGAAAACCCTAATCTGGATATTACAGCTAAGTGGGACACAGATACTGAAAGCTACATGATTCTGGTTAATGACCAAAAATTAGTAGAAATAGATAAGCAAACTATTCTGCCAGATACTACTAACGATTTAGCCACAGATACCCTACAAGCAACTAACCGTCTCAGACGACAAGTTAATAATGCCCCTCCTTTAAAAGAAATAGCGGGTCAACCAAAACCAAAACCACAGCCAGAACCACAAAAAATAGCTGTTAGGCCTATTACTTTCCAAGATCAAGGTTGGGCTTCTTGGTACGGCCCTGGATTTCATGGTAACTTAAGTGCCAGTGGCGAACGTTACAATCAATATGCAATGACAGCAGCCCATAAAACTCTGCCTTTTGGGACAAAGGTACGAGTGACTAATCTCAATAATGGTAGTTCAGTCGTTGTCAGGATTAACGATCGAGGCCCATTTATTCCAGGCAGAGTTATTGATTTATCTACTGCGGCTGCTCGTATTTTAGGTATGATTCAGAGTGGGGTTGCTCCTGTAAAGGTTGAGGTGATTGATTCTCGTGGATCTTAATTTTGGCATTTATCTCAACGTTGGTTGAAGACCCACGCTCTCCCGAAGGGGAGCGTCGGGATGTTTGCGTAGCATTCCGGAGGAAAAACCAATCAATTTTGCGGTATATGCCAATAGTGTGTTATAATTAAAGTTTTGCTGCTGGGCTAGCAGTGTCAGTCTGTAGAGCGACCGTAAGACCGAAAAGAGGCTTGACCTTGGAGGCTGGTGCATTGAAGCAGAAAGACCTAATCAGCGATGGTTAGGAATCCCGCGCTGTCTCCTAGAGCAGCGTCGGGAGGATGTCAATGAATGTTTCACTCTACATCATTACAGGAGTAGTAACTCTAATAGTTTCGTGAGAGTGTCTATATAAATAGTTTGGGGGAAAAGTCTATCTTTTCCTCCTTTTTCTATTATATATAGAGGAAGAAGTAAGAAGTAAGAAGGAAGAGGGAAGAAGGAAGAAGTAATAGGGAAAATATTGCTTTGTCTGAGTTTTAAGCTTTTGAACTGTCCGCATCTTTTGCTTCAATTGCTATAAGATTTGTTAGTAGGGAACAGGAAATAAAATATACTTAATAAACTTGAGTATAGCAATGGTAAGCATTCAGCTATTAGCATCATTTCCTACGGAATGCTACGCAAACGTAATTTTGAATTCTCCTTCTAGGATAATAACTTAATAGCTGAGTGCTGAGTGCTGAGTGCTGAATGCTTACCAATTATCAATAATTATTTTTATAAAAAATGCGTCTATTTACTACTACTGCAGCTTTGCAATGCTACTTAAATTTTTTGAAAAATGATCTACAAAAATCTCCACATACTGTTGGTTTAGTACCAACAATGGGAGCTTTACACAAAGGACATTTAAGTTTAATTAAACGTGCTAGAGAAGAGAATAAAATTACTGTTGTGACTATTTTTGTTAATCCTTTACAGTTTTCTCCTAGTGAAGATTTCCAACAATATCCTCGGCAGTTAGAAGCAGATAAAAAACTATGCGAACAAGAAGGTGTAGATATTATTTTTGCTCCCACCCCTGAAACGATGAATATGGAAAATGAGCTGTCTACTAATGCTCAAAATTCTACAACTACAGTTGTTCCTCCATCTAGCATGACATCAATTATGTGTAGTCTTTCTAGACCTGCTTTTTTTCAAGGAATTGCGACTATTGTAACTAAATTATTGAGTTTAGTTCAGCCCAATAATGCTTATTTTGGGCAAAAAGATGCTCAACAATTAGCAATTATTCAAAGGTTGGTAAAAGACCTCAGTTTGTCCGTTAATATTATTTCTTGTCCAATAGTTCGTGAATCTTCAGGATTAGCTATTAGCTCTCGCAATCAATATTTAACTATCGAACAAAAACAGCAAGCTTCCATATTATATAGTTCTCTTTGTCATGGTAGAAAAGTATTTTTAGAAAATCTAAATGCAGCAAATATTGTAGAAAAAATTAAAAATGCTGTGCAGGAACAATTGGCAACTTTACCATTTATAAAACTAGAGTATGTAGAAATAGTCAATCCAGAAAGTTTACAACCTTTAGAAAATATTCAGGATATAGGTTTATTAGCGATCGCTGCTCATATTGGTTCTTGCCGTTTAATAGATAATATTCTCTTGAGAAACCGCAAACCAATAATTGCCATTGACGGTCCTGCTGGAGCTGGCAAATCAACAGTAACCAAATTAGTCGCACAAAAATTAGGACTTTTGTACTTGGACACAGGGGCAATGTATCGAGCCGTAACATGGATGGTATTACAAGCTGGCATCCCAGTAGAAGATGAACCCCAAATAGCAGAGTTAGTCAGTCAATGTCAGATTAGTTTTAATGGCCCTGAAAACAACCATGTCATTATTAATGGCCAGGATGTTACAGAAGCAATTCGGAGCAGAGAAGTTACAAATCATGTTTCAGCTATTGCAGCTCAGGCAACTGTCAGGTATTTTATGGTAGAACAACAACAAAAATTTGGAACAAAAGGAGGAATAGTAGCAGAAGGACGAGATATTGGTACTCATGTATTTCCCAATGCTGAACTAAAGATTTTTTTAACAGCTTCTGCTGAAGAGCGATCGCGACGACGACTGCTAGAGTTACAACAAAAAGGTCAAACTAATATCAGCTTAGAACAAGTAAAAAAAGATATTATTCAACGAGACCAAAAAGATGCTAACCGGAAAATTTCTCCCTTACGAAAAGCTCTAGATGCTATAGAAATTAGCACCGATGGTTTAAGCATAGCGGAAGTTACTCAAAAAATTGTAGATATTTACAGACAAAAAAATCCACAACTATAGTTCATTTAATCCGGAAAATACTTAGTAGATTAAGATTATTTAGATGAAACTTAGGAGGAGAATCAAGTATTTTATTTTCTCAATAAAAGTATTTTTAATAATAGCTATTATTCCAGAATAACAATAATAGTTAAACCGCCTAAAAATTCATGTTTTTTAACTTGACAAAATTCTTGACAAAATTACTGAATAATTTCAGAAAATCACAAAGGTGTGTAGGAGAAATATGACAAACTTAGGTTCACTATCCAGACAAGGGAAATCTTTAGCAACAGTGATAGCTGCTAGTGGAAGTTTCTTAATCGGAATGTTATTGCCCATGGAAATATGGACAAATCAACAAACAAATACAAAAGCAACTACAGTAAAAACAGCAACAAATACAAATACAGTAAAAACAGCAACAAGTACAAAGACAATCAATCAATCGGTAAATAGCAAAGAAACTCCATTAGAAATAATTAAAATTAGTTCTGTTGTTGCCAAAAAAATTAATAATACTAAACAAAAACTGAGGGAATTAGAATTAAAAACCTTTAACTTTAGTGTCCCTAAAAGATTCCAAAGTCAAACAGTTAAAAATATTACTCTCAATAGCAAACAGAAAGTTATTTCCTTAACCTTTGACGACGGTCCGTGGAACAAAACTACAGAACAAATATTAGATATTCTCAAAAAGCATAATATTCGGGCAACTTTTTTCGTAGTCGGCCAACATTTAAACGTACGTCAAGAAATAGGCAAAAAAATTGTAGAAGAAGGTCACGTTATTGCTAACCACACATGGAACCACCCTTCTAAAAAGAGTAAAATGAGTCCAGACCTGATCAAAAGTGAAATTGGACGTACAGCAGACCTGATATACAAAATCACAGGCAGGACAACCAATCTATTTCGTCCACCTGGTGGTGTCCTAGTGAATGGTTTAGCCGACTACGCCAAAGAACGGAAACACACCGTAGTCTTATGGTCTGCTGATTCCGTAGACTGGTATTACAGGTCAGCTAAAGAAATTACTAAAAAAGTTTTGAATAAAGCTAGCAATGGTGGAATTGTCTTACTACATGATGGTGGTGGCCCAAGAGGTCACGTTGTTGAAGCTCTACCCAATATTATTGCTGGCTTGAAAAAACAAGGTTATGAATTTGTGACCATACCAGAATTACTAACCATTAAAGATAGAGAGCTACATCAAGAAGAATTAGCAAAACAAAGAGAAATTAAAAAGCAAGAAACAAAGGCAGAAGGAAACAAGGAATAAACAATGAGATATTAAATCCAACGACCAAAGAGAAAGATTTGATCTTTGATTTTCTACTTACTACTTCTCTCAACCGAAGGTGGATCGAAATACTTTTACCGTATTTAGTTGTGAGTTTTGTATAAAACTTCAGAGCAGAGCAGATTGATATTGTTATAGCAAAGGACGAGTTAGTTAGGACATAGATTGATGATGAACTGTAAGACAGAGAAATACTTTTCTCACTGTTGCCTGTTGCCTGTTGCCTGTTGCCTGCTATATATTGTTGGTAAACCTATCTATTAGTACTTTTGACTAAAACAAGATGGCTTCTATAGCTCGCAAAAATTTATTAGAAGATATTCCTCGGTTTATAGTAGCCCAAGCAGGGATATTATTTGCAGTCAGCTTAGTGACAATTCAAACAGGCATATTAAATGGGTTTGCTCGTTCCACAACCCTACTAATAGATAAATCCAACGCAGATATTTGGATCGCCTCTAATGAAATGGTCAACTTCGAGCTGACAGACCCCTTACTTTACGGTCAATTGAATCAAGCCAAAACTATAGAAGGTGTCCAACGAGCAGAAGCTTTGATTTTAGGATCAGTCAGATGGCGGCCTCAGAATGGAGAAATGAGTCCATTAATGGTGGTGGGATTTAACCCAGATGGACAACTGTTTAACCCAGGAAAAGTCATTGAGGGTAACGTCAGGGACCTGAAACAGCCATTCTCTGTGATGGCCGACCAAAGTAGGCTATCTAGCATGCTTGCAGAAGGAGTAGGAACAATGGCGATCGCAGGTTCCCTACCAGCAAAATTAGTCGCAGTTACCAAAGGTACTCAGTCAATTGTATCAAGTACCTTATTATTTACATCCCTAGAAAACGCTAACACATATATTAGTGCAGGTATTAACGCCGAAGTTAACTGCAAAGTTGTAGGAGCAGGAAATCTTCAATGTACAAAAGTAGTAGAAAAAAAAGACCCCACTCAAAAGTTGGAAGAAACACCAGCACCAAAAAATTTAGAAGTAGCAGATCCGATCGCTTATATATTAGTCAAAGCTAAACCAGGTGAAGATTTACAAGTATTAAAACAAAAAATAGAAGAGGCGATGCCAGCTACCAATGCTTACACTAAAAATGAACTATCTGAGAAAACCAGATTTTTTTGGTTGGCACGAACAAATATTGGTTTAGTTTTGGGAATGGGTGCAGTAGTAGGTGTAATTGTGGGCATAGTAGTGGTCGCCCAAATTTTGTATTCATCTGTGTCTGACCACCTGAAGGAATTTGGTACTCTCAAGGCCATGGGTGCATCTGATCAAGAATTGTATGCAGTAATTGTGGAGCAGGCAATTTGGATGGCAGTTTTAGGTTATCTCCCTGGAATGTTGGTATGTTTAGGATTGAGTACTTGGGTGGCAAGCAAAGGAATTATTATTTTGATTACACCTTTGTCTGCACTTGGAGTGCTAGGTATAACTGTTTTTATGTGTGTCGGGTCAGCTTTCTTTGCCATTCAAAAAGTAACTCGTATCGATCCTGCAATTGTATTTAAAGCTTAGAAATAAACAATTTCAGTTGTTGATCGCAAGTTGGTTTGAAGAAGGTTATAGGTGTTAGGGTTTAGGTTTAGTAGTCCTGGTCGCGTAATGGTATATGGGAGTGAACAACGCCTATTGACATACTCCCCGACCTAAAGGTGCGGGGATTCTCACAAACAAGTGATTCTTTGCTCATCGACACAACTTACGATCGGCAAGTTGCCCATCATTAGCAGAGGCCGTTATCTCCCAAAGCGTTCCCTATTACCAATATAGGTTGAACTATGCCCTACGGTACCTTTCTTCAACATGATCTATTTTAGTTTTGTTGTCACTATCTGGATCATAAATACGGTAATCTATTATCCAAAATTGTTCATTTTGTGGATTAAAATAGATACAATTAACTATTCCTATGCCCCGAAT
>NZ_JAAHGB010000149.1:0-4048 GCF_010672695.1 Okeania sp. SIO1H4 | reverse complement strand
TATGGCTACTGATAGTCAGAAAAAAACTAAATATAAGTATTTAGGAAAAGGGGGAAGTGAAGCTCATATTGATGCAGTTGAAAAAATGACTCGAAGGAATCTTATTGATGAGTTGGAGAGAGTTGTTCATTCCCTTCAAGAAAGTTATTTAGATATTTGTTTTGGTGGAGAAATTGAACCAGACCCATCCTATGATCTTCAGGATGATAAATAATGTGAGAAACGAAGATAATTCCAGATTTGATTTCTAATACAATCACCGATTAGTTAGTGTAATACTTACGCTAACCACTTTTTCTTTTTGTCCAAAGTCCAAGTCTAACTCAACAGGAAGAATCTCCAAATGGTGATAGTTCAAATAACCAACAGAAGTTAGAAGAAATAAATCTATCAAGAGACTTTTTTCTCACACTGAAAAAACATCTTACATGGGATTTTATAGCTAGAATAAAAAGCACAAACTCCCTTACTGTATGCCTAGTAATATTACAGTTAGTTAGTGGCTATACGACTGTAAGAGTAGCTACGATCGTTTTCTCAAAGTCCAGTAAAATACTCTCTGGTTTTCTTGGTGGAACTTTTCAATTTTTACTCATATTACTTTTAATTTTCAAAGCAGGAAATGGAGGTCCTAAAAGAAGGTGGTTTTCAATTCTAGTTTTGACTATAGTGAGTATCTACTGCAATTTATTTTTTATTTATGATGAAACTTTAGGTGGCGAACTAACAAAAAACTCTCCTAAAAAAATACAAGCTCATAATAGTTTAGTGAGAAAAGTTAAAAGTAATTTTACAGATAAACTTCCAAGGTTAGAAGCGCAAAAATCTGAATTGGAAAGGCGAATACAGGATGAAATAAATGGCATTAGAGGAAATCCTCCTGGTTGTGGAGCAGAATGTCAAAAATTGACGTTTGAAAAGGAAAAAGTACAAGATGAAATTAATGAAATTAAAAACATTGCACAGGATAATAGAATTAACAATCTACTCGCTCTCTCTGCACAAGAAATTCAAGAACAAAAATTAAAACCAAAAGAAATCTACGATATAAACTTAGAAGCATGGAGTGCTATTCCTGAAACTTATAAAGTATCACAGCCACAATTTTCTGATTATGAAAATTCTGAAGCTTTTTTAATTCCTTTTGTTAAGGTTTACCAAGAAAGAGAAGCGATCGCTGTTGCTTCTTTAATAATTGCTGTAATCATAGATGGTTTAGGCTTAGTTTTAGGAAGTATTCCTCCCAGTAAAAATTCATTAGTTTTGTATAGAATATTAGCAGAAAGTATCACCTCTCCAATCATAGGAATTAAGAGATTTTCTGCTACTCTCCAAAAATAAATCACAGATAATGTAGAACATTTTGATACTAATCTAACTTCACTGTCTAGTAGTACAGGAATAATTAAGTTAGTTGGTATAGATGGTGCTAAATTTTTGATGAATTTTTACAATGCAATTAATAAATACGACGAACTGAAGATAGATAAATCTCTACTTTGCTCCAAAGAAACTTATGAAAAGATGAAAATTGAAAATAGCAGTAATGAATCATCTATAGATTCTTTTGAATATTTAAAGACGGCTTATGAATTATTGATAGATAATATGCGTTATCCTCCTTTTGAATGGATTGAAGAGTATCCAAAAGAAAACCAATTTTCAGAGCAAATTCTAAATTTAATACCTAATAATCAAAACTTTAATAGTAAAACAAATAGTGAAAAAGGCTGGAAGTTTAGGAAAAACTCTTATAAACAATTCGTGAATTGGATAACAGAAGAGATTGAAGAACAGCTAACTAATGAACAAGTAAAGGTAACGGGAAAAGTGACACTACACCTTTACGGAAAGCCTAAAGAAGAAAAAGAGAAAGCATAATTATTGCTAAACAAAATTTTTGAAGAAGGAGACAGGAGACAGGAGACAGGAGACAGGAGGAAAATTACATGGGGATTCTAACCCCAAGTAATTTTGAACACCCTGTAGACGGTGGGGTATTAAACCCACAAAGAAAATGATAAAACACATAGACTGGGATGGAAAACCCACCCCACTAAAATTAACAATTAACTACGCACCAACAGCTTCTTTGGCAGCATACATAACTTCTAAAGAAATCTCCCCAATACCACGTTCTCTCGCAAACTTTTCTGTATTTCGCTTCACCTTACCCCGAACAAAACCAGGCACCTTATTCAACTCTGCTTTTGCTTCTTTCGTCCAATTCAAATCAGAATCAGCAGAAATACTCTTAGTAATAACCTCCTTAGTATCATGCCCACCAAATATTTCTAACAGGTGGTCTTCCATTCCCAAAGTAAAGGAGTTGTAAACCAAATCCGCAATTTGATTAGTTCCCTCATAACCCATAAACGGTTTATAACCAATGGGAAAATTCTGAATATGAATTGGTGCAGCAATTACACCACAAGGAATATTCAACCGCTTACCAACATGACGCTCCATTTGTGTACCAAAAATCGCGGCAGGTTCCACACGAGCGATCGCATCCCCAATCTCTCCATTATCCTCACTAATTAAAACTTCATCGCAATATTCACTCACCTGTTCCCGGAACCAGTCAGCATCATATTTACAATAAGTACCTGCCCAAACTACATGAATACCCATTTCCCGCGCCAAAATTTTTGTCAGAGCAGCAGCATGAGTATTATCCCCAAATACCACAACTTTTTTACCAGTTAAATTTTGACAGTCAATGGAACGAGAAAACCAAGCTGCTTGAGAAACGTGCAAAGTTTGATTATCAATAAATTCCTCATAGTCAACATTGGCACCTTGAGCATTAACCACCTGCTGAATTTTACGAATACAACGAGCAGTTTCCACCACACCCATAGGAGTAATGTCAATATAAGGAGTTCCAAACTCTGACTCTAAATATTTAGCTGCCATTATCCCCAATTCGCGATAGGGTGTGAGATTAAACCAAGCGCGAGGTAGATTTTTTAAATTGTGAACAGAAGCACTTTCGGGAATGACTTCATTAACTTCGATACCTAAATCTGCCATTAAGCGTTTTAACTCGGTGCAGTCATGTTGGTTGTGAAAACCCAGGGTAGAAACGCCAATAATATTAACAGAAGGTTTTTCAGTTTTCCCTTCTGGAAGTTCCCCTTTCTTTTTCGCCTTCTCAATATAATATTTAACGATTTGCTGCAAAGTGCTATCCGCTGCTTGGAGTTCGTTAACGCGGTAATGGTTAACATCTGCCAGCATTACATCACCTTTGGCATCTATTTGAGCGCGTTCGACAAAATTTTCTAGGTCTTCTTGCAAAATGCTGGAAGTACAGGTAGGAGTAAGAACAATTAAATCAGGAGCTTCTTCATTGTCTTTACGGATGATATTATCTACCACTTTTTCTTGAGAACCCCGCGCCAATACATTACGGTCAACTACACTGGTGGTGACTGGTGTATAATTACGTTCTCTTTCTAACATAGAGCGCATGACATTGAAATAATCGTCACCGAGGGGAGCGTGCATTATGGCGTGAACGTTTTTGAAAGAGCTGGCAACGCGCAATGTGCCAATGTGAGCGGGACCTGCATACATCCAGTAGGCTAATTTCATCTAATTTTCTCCGTTTTTTGTTAACTGTTATAGATTTGTTACTTTGATTGTCTCAAATTTTGATGTCTTTATTCATTTAACGGGACTTTTTGAACAATATTTTTTCAGGTTATCCCATCAACTAGGAACTCAGTTTGTCAGTAAAGCAATAAAATTTTGTTTTATTTAAGTATTCTTAATTTTTTAGTTAATTTGTGTAAATTAGGGGTTGACAATTGTTTGATATAGGTATATGAAAAAAGCGATCGCTTGTTTATAGTGTGCGATCGCTCTCCAGAAAAAAATCAGGTAATGTCCTACAAGTAGTGATTTTCTTGGCTAAGAGCTGATTCATAAAGTAAATCTTAAATTAGCTAGTCCCTTGACCATGAGTTGGATTAATCAGCCATAAATCATTGCTTCACTTACATCTGAATAGACTTCATAATCCTTACATAGCGCGCCTAAA
>NZ_JAAHGB010000148.1:0-4074 GCF_010672695.1 Okeania sp. SIO1H4 | reverse complement strand
ATTCGACCCGTAAACATACAGGCTCGATGAGGCAACTGGGGCAAATGAAGCGCTCAAAATCTCAAAGTGCGGACTTTGTTGACGGGGACTTAGAAACCCCGTCCGTCTACACGGCGGGGTAGTTCATTTCTTACAGGTGATATTAATGTCGAAGATTCTTTCTTTCAAGGTTCTTTAGATTTTTTCTGGTCGTATGTTGAATTTGAAGAAATACAGCCATTTACTTGGGAAGTGACTTTAAATGATTTGAATTGGGTTGACTTTCCGACAGGAAAAATTGTTGATGTTGAGGGATTTTGGGAAGGTTTTTTACAAGGAGTGGTTATAGATTTTACAGGAAACTTCAGAGAAAGAGAAGGTTCTCCTGGACTTGAGGATGTTGTTTCCGTTTCTCACACAGATGATTCTGTTACCTTAGCGTTTTCTATCGATCAAACTTTTGGAGAAGATTTTGGAGAAGGTATTGCTTTAGGAATGGGCGAAATATTTTTCCAGGTTGACCTCATTGTGGAACATGATGCTCCTGTAGCAACTCCCGAACCTACAGCATTAGGAGCATTGTTAGCTTTAGGTGCTTTGGGTGTTAGCAAAAAGATGAAGAAAAAATAGGCTGCCAAACTATTTTGTTAAGTTCATAATTTGATTAAATAACGCTTCAAGTTAGATGATTTGGCACAACCATAATTATACCAGTTTTAATCATATTCATTAGACATCTCCAAAAACCAAAAATCAAATCAATTCTCACACTAGATATATCAATTATTTCCCCTCCCAGGAGGGGGAGGGGCGAGGGGTGGGTTCCCTACTGCCTACAGCAAAGCTGCCTACTTCCTCTTTTGGAGGAGATGTCTATTGAGTATAGCAGTGGAAGGAAAGGGCGCGAACATATCAACAGCTTAAAACTCAGACAACTAAAATTTTTCCTTCTTGCTAATCAATAATGAATATAGATCATAGTTCTTCGATAACTGTTGCTCCCATGTCTGTTTTCAGATTGGAGGTTTTAAATGCAGAAACTAAACTCGGAACAGATGTATGACAAACAGATGAATTGTAGTTGTGCCCATATCTAGGGTTTCTAATTGCAACTGAGAATGTATGGTTACAAGTTCTATTGATCGTCACTTGCTTAAATTTAGAATTTTTGCAATTAGTTTGTAACATTTTACCTGCCTTAGAATAAATAACTTTTGTTGACTGTAAGTAAATTTGAGTATTCTCTAATTAATATAGAACCTAGATAAACATTCACAATT
The DNA here is from genome assembly GCF_010672695.1 of Okeania sp. SIO1H4. Classification (NCBI taxonomy): domain Bacteria; kingdom Bacillati; phylum Cyanobacteriota; class Cyanophyceae; order Oscillatoriales; family Microcoleaceae; genus Okeania; species Okeania sp. SIO1H4. The sequence continues at coordinate 2,815 of NZ_JAAHGB010000148.1, read as the reverse complement.
GAACGCAAAATTTTATACAAATGTCATTGCTAAATTAATGAATATTTACTAATTATATCAAATCCGTTTAATTGTATATAGATCAAATGGGAGACCGATATGGAATAGTAAACGTCTAAGAGTTTAGCATCCTCTACTGACTACTAAATTGAAGTGAGGTTGTTCAACCAGATTTGATATTATATATAAACTTAACATATTTTAGTTAAATTTTCAATAAATTCAGGTTAAATTTCAGTAAAAAGATATATTTCTGATGATAAATAAGTATTTATATTGATTCTGTCTCCAGAATTGCTGTCTCCTGACTCCTTGTTTGATCAGACATTTTAGTCGGCAAAGTAATAGTAAATTCTGTTCCTTGCTCAGAATTAGAAATCACTTCAATTTGACCACAATGCTGTTGAATAATCTGATAACAATTGGTTAATCCTAAACCCGTACCTTGACCAACAGGTTTTGTCGTAAAAAATGGGTCAAATAATTTTTCTATAATTTTTGCTGGTATTATTGGACCGTTATTCCAAAAACTAATTTTAACTCGATCGCTCTCTATTTTTTCAGTCTGAATTTTTAAAGTAGGAACAAAATCTAGTTGATGATCTTGAAATTGAGATTCTGATTCATTGATTGCATCAATAGCATTAAAAATAATATCTAAAAATACTTGATTTATTTTTGCTGGATAACATTCAACTAAAGATAATTCTCCATAGTTTTTAATTACTTTTATGTGCTGAATTTTATTGTTTAAAATAACAAGAGTATTTTCAATACCTTCTTGGAGATTAACAAATTTAATTTCTGATTCATCAAGGCGAGAAAAGTTTCTTAAAGATTGAACAATATGCTTAATTCTTTCTGCCCCATTTTTCATTGAAGATAAAACTTTTACAAAATCTTCAGCTAAAAAATCTAGGTCAATTTCCTCAATATACTCTTGAATTTCTGGTTTTGGTTGAGGATAATGCTGCTGATATAAATCTATTAACTGTAATAAATCACGAACATATTGTTTCGCATAATCAGTATTACCATAAATGAAGCTAACTGGGTTATTAATTTCATGGGCAACTCCACCTACCATTTTTCCTAAACTAGACATTTTTTCTGTTTGAACAAGTTGAGATTGAGCTTGTTTAAGTTGTTGAAGTGCTTTAGTAAGTTCAATAGTACGTTCTTCCACACGATTTTCTAGAGTTTTGTGAGACATTTCTAGCTGATGAGTGTACTCTCCTACCCATAAAATAAGTTGATTTAAAGAAGTAGCTAATAATCCAACTTCATCTTTTGTATTTACAGTAGCTTGTAATTGAAAATTAGATTCCTTTGTTACTTGTTGAGCAACTTCAGCGAGTTGTTTGATAGGATTAGCAATTAAACGACTTATATAAATCGCTAAAAACGTCGCTATTCCTAGAGAAGTTAAAACACTAATAATAATAATTTTTTTTTGTAGCTGAGTTACCGTTTTTAAGGCAGCATGAGCCTCATAATCTTGAGCTTCTGCTACTTTCACAATAGCAATTAGTTCTTGTGAAAGGCGATCGAATTTTCGGTATATTTGAGTAGCTTTATTTTTACTCAATGAAGTAATAATCATCTGCTGTGCTTGTAGAATTTCCTCTTGCTTTAAGTTAGGAATATCTATTTGTTTCCAAAGATTATTGATATAATTAAAATATGAATTTGTTGCCGCTTTATATGATTTTAATAGTTGCCTATATTCCTTTGTGTCTATAGCTAGATCCTGAGGATGGTTATCTATAAAAATAGTAAGTTCTTCTAAATTTTCCCTAACTTTATTAACATATCCTAGAAATTTTGCTTTTTCAAAATCGAACCAAATTTTTTTAGCTAATGCCGGAACTAAATTTTGTGGATGAGACCGCATCCCTAAAACAGCTTTTTCCATATCATTGAGAAGATGGCTATGCTTATCTGCAACATATAGTTTTTGTAGCACTCGTCTTTCATATTCTTCTGAAATAACTAACCCTAAAGTAATTCCAATTACAGCAACACTTATTGCCATAGCATAGCTATAACCAAATTTTTGAGCAATACTCAAACCATTGAATAAATTAGCTATCCTAATTAATTTATTTTTTATCTTCAACTTAATCAAAAATTTGAACATACTATTTTGATTTTTTTGTGCCATAGAAGAAGGAACTTCTATATATTGGAAATTTTTAGTTTTTTTCAGATTGCATAAATATGATTTTAGCCATTATTCTGCACAGTCAATAAATCATTAAAAAATGAGAAATATTACAGCGTATTATCTGCAAAAGTAGTACATGATTTTTTTGATATTTGGCGACTTATTCCACTTAAAAAAAAGTCAATCGTCAGAGAGTGTTTATAAAGTAAAGATTAAGACAGCTAGAGTGCTTGATTTTCGGGCGTTGGTGAAAAGAGGTATGATATCATGTCCAGATAAGAGCGCGATAGAACTCTGTGATATCAAATCCGGTAGCATCGGAGTAATTAAACCTGAATTTTCGGCCACCAATGGTACTGGGTTATAGCCTTGATTGCAAATTGCTGTGTTAAAAGAACTTGACAACGCTCAAACAGAATTTCTTCTAACTCTTCGAGGCTGGTAAATGAACGATTTGCGATCGGTTCATTAATTAGAGGCCATAACCTTTCTGCTGGTTGTCATATCAAATCCGGTAGCATCGGTATAAAAAAATTAAACCTGATAAATTAAGGGATGAATAGTAAGAGTTGGGCGATCGCCATGCCGAGATTGTTAAAGCTAGAACCACACAAAAGTATCGAAGAGTTGGAAAAACTCTACCGACAA
>NZ_JAAHGB010000147.1:0-4128 GCF_010672695.1 Okeania sp. SIO1H4 | reverse complement strand
CCCTATATGTAGTGTTTATTTGATTTTATAGACACTATATGTTGAAAGTCTATTGTCAACAAGCGCAATAAAACCCGGTTTATTGATAATTACCCCTAGTTTATTGACGAGATGCGTTTGCCCTGACTAATATAACCAAAAATCATAAGTGTGGTTGGAAACTCAAACCAGTTTCAAATCAATAGAATTTTGTACCTAAAATATTGCTTCTGGATTGTCTAAAAAATTAAGAAAATTAGTATTACTATTTTGCTTATTCCCTTCTTTTTTCTCCTTTCTCCTTCCTTCTTGCCTCTTCCTTCTTGCCTCTTCCTTTATGATATAAAGAAATCGGGTTTTAACAAAAACCTCTGCACTTATATATTGTGAATATTTGATTTTATGGTCATCAGTTTCGATCGAGAAACTTGTAGTAATCTCAACATAACTGAATCCCGCGAATGGTTAGTCACAAACGGTATTGGAGGCTACGCTTCTGGTACAGTAGCTAACATCCTAACCCGTCGCTATCATGGATTACTCATAGCAGCACTCAAACCCCCATTAGGGCGTACATTATTGCTAACAAAACTAGACGAAACTGCCAATTATCAAGGTCTAGACTATCCTCTTTACTGCAACCGTTGGGCCGATGGCACAGCAAACCCAGAAGGTTATAAACAAACAGAAAGCTTCTACCTAGAAGGAACAATACCAGTATGGAAATTTCAATTTGCAGACGTGGTATTAGAGAAGCGGATCTGGATGGAGCAAGGAGAAAACACCACCTATATTAATTATAATTTGCGCAATGGTAGCCAACCCTTAAACTTGGAAATTAAAGCATTAATTAACCATCGCGATCATCATCATCATACCAACGCTCAAGATTGGCAAATCAGTACTGACAAAATTAAACAGGGAGTCTGTATACGAGCTTTTCCTGAAGCAACACCCTTATATCTACTGACAGATACTCATCGAGATGACAAAAAATTAGTATCCACACCCGCCAATAATTGGTATTACGGATTTAACTTAGCAGTAGAAAAATATCGCGGTCAACAAGAATTAGAAGACCACCTACACGCTGTTACTTTTCATGCACAAATTGAAGTAGGTAAATCTCTAACAATAGTTGCCAGCACAAAAGAAAATGCTACTACTAATGGCGAGAGAGAACTAGCTTTTCATCATAATTACGAACAACAAATAATCCAAAAATTTGCCACTACCAAAACATCTAACTCAGAAGTCAAAAATCCAGTCGTTAAATTCTGGAAATCATTTGCCCAGACAAAACCAGAACCTACTGCAAAACCAACTCCAGACTGGATAAACCAATTAGTATTAGCAGCTAACCAATTTATTGTCGATCGCAAATCGTCCAAACATCCATACGGCAAAACTATCCTTGCAGGTTATCATTGGTTTGAAGACTGGGGCCGCGACACAATGATTAGTTTACCTGGTTTAACTATTTGTACAAAACAATTTGACATCGCCCGGTCTATTTTGCTCACCTTTGCTGAGTATGTTGACCAAGGAATGTTGCCAAACCGCTTCCCCGACGGTAGTAGTACACCAGATTATAATACTGTAGATGCCACACTTTGGTATTTTGAAGCAGTTCGTGCATACTATGAAGCTACAGGCGATCGCCAACTTTTAGTAGAATTGTTTCCAATTTTAGCAGAAATCATTGACTACTATCGTCGAGGTACTCGTTACAATATTCAGTTAGATACTGATGATGGCTTAATTTATGCCGGAGAAGCAGGTTCACAGATTACTTGGATGGATGCCAAAGTAGGTGATTGGGTAGTGACACCGCGTATTGGTAAACCCATTGAAATTAGTGCGCTTTGGTATAATGCTCTGCAAATCATGGATAAGTTTGCCCAACAGTTGGGTAAGGATAATCTAGATTATGAAAGGTTAGCAAGGTTGATTAAGCAAAAGGGTTTTGCTCGTTTCTGGAATCAAGAGGAAGGTTATTGTTACGATGTACTTGATACACCCAATGGTAATGATGCTGCTTTGCGACCTAATCAAATATTTGCCTTATCATTACCAGCGATCGGGAAATTTAGTTACCCACCTCTACTAACTCCAGAGCAGGAAAAACAAGTGATGGATATATGCACGCACAAGCTATTGACTCCTTATGGGTTACGCAGTCTAGCTAGTGACGACCCTGAATACAAAGGTGTTTATGGAGGCGATATTTATCAACGAGATGGTGCTTATCATCAAGGTACTGTTTGGGGTTGGTTGATTGGTCATTATGCTGTAGCGCATCTACGAGTTTATAACAACCAAGCAAAAGCTGAGGAGTTATTAAAACCGATGGCAGAGCATTTAACAGTGCATGGTATTGGCAGCATCAGTGAAATTTTTGATGGTAATGAACCGATGACACCCCGTGGTTGTATTGCTCAAGCGTGGAGTGTTGCAGAAGTTTTGCGAGCTTGGACGGTAATTCATCAAGTTAGTTAAAATTCAGAAGGAAACTGTATTTAGAGGAATATTTGTAATTAAGGCAATCTCTGAGATTATGAGGTTGCTTTACTTCAGTTAATAGGACTTACACAAATTTAAATCATTGACGTAATTCCCTTATATAGAATGACTCTCAGCGATTGTTTGACCATACAATGTATAAGTTTCACTAGAACAGATGATTTTGTGTGATTTTTGTTAGATTAAGGCTTTACTTTTGCTTTGGCAAGCCAAGCATAGATCCAAGAACACCCAAGCCTACTAGAGCTAGAGTTGAAGTTCGTTCTGGTACTGGTTCTGGAGATTGAGTTATCTCTTCTACCTTGATGTCAATAAACGCATTACTAAAAGAGGTTGCATTTAAGCCACCATCTCGTAGCTTGTTCAAGTTCCATACAGCACCGCCACTAGCTAAGGCTAAGTCTACATAGTCCATTTGAGTGTTACGAAAACTAGAAGTAACAATACCACTTAAGGATGGGAGTTGGGTCGTATTGAATCCACCCATACCATCAGCAGTATAAGATTTGCCATTAGAACTTATGCCAAGTGCGTCGCCGATAAAGTTGGCATCAATTACAGTATTCAAGAGAATATCATCATCAGGACTAGAACCCCTCTGCAACGCAGCCAGTATGTTGGTGAAGTTAAGGCTAGAGTTACCATTATCTCGATCTTCATCAGTTACCAGGATCATCTTAACAGCAGCACCTGGACGGAAAGAATAATTACTCAGGGCAAAGTCAATTGCAGAATAACCATCTTCAAAACCACCAGGATGTACCAAGGTGTTAGTTGCTGTGACAAACTGGGCAGAAGTACCGAAAAAGCTCCCACCTACAGGTATGGAGCGCCCCAAATAACCCGTCGAGAGAGAACTACCAAATCCCACAAGACCAAAACGGTTGTTTGTGACACCATCATTTTGAAGAGCTTCATCTAGATCTGGAATCATACTTCCAAGCCATTCGTGCTCATTATACATAGAACCAGATTCATCAACGACCACGATTACATCAGCAGTTGTTACAGCAGTTGCGACAGGAACTCCTACCATTGAAAGCATTGTGGTACTTATGGCAGCAAGGGAGCTAAAGTTGGCTAAAGTTTTAAGCATGATATTTCAATTTTTGAATTACTTTTAATCTGATAGACATTTCCATAAACTAAGTTTTAGCTCACGGGGTGACAAGGGTTTGAGATTAATTATTTGTAGGTGCTTAATATAAAAATAAATCAAACTACGGATGTATGCAAGCATTTTGGCGTATCTTCACAGTATCTTTAAAAACTCCGTATATCTACTAATATTGTGTCCGGAAGGCTTTTAAGAATATGAACGGTGCGAAGAAGTAGGAATACTCCAAGAAATGTCTAAATTTTAGGAAAGAAGCGCAGGTGCGATAATTGTATAACCGGATTTTATGATCAGGAGTCAGGAGAAGCAAAAAAGAAGGTGTAATATCATGTCTAGCTGAATACTTATACATAAGATATTGGGGAGAGATTTGCCGTAGAAGCAGGGAAAACGCATCTAATTTTTTTGACAAATGACTAAAAACCCAATAATGCCCTTGACCTCACAGGGTTACAAGCAGCTCAAAACCATTATTGGATAAGAGTTCAAAGGACATTTAGCTGGGTCTT